>DGBL01000181.1 GCA_002384315.1 Micrococcaceae bacterium UBA4005
CTCGATCTCCTGACCCAGGTACGGGGTGAGGTCGCGCACGCGGCGCAGCTCGATGAGGGAGGCGGGGAGGAAGCCGCGGAGGCCGATGTCAACGATGAGGCCACCCTTGACGACCTCGATGACGGTACCGGTGACGACGCCGTCTTCTTCCTTGACCTTCTCGATGTCGCCCCAGGCGCGCTCGTACTGCGCGCGCTTCTTGGAGAGGATGAGGCGTCCTTCTTTGTCTTCCTTGGTGAGCACCAGTGCTTCGACCAGATCGCCGACGGAGACAACATCTCCGGGGTCTACGTCGTGCTTGATGGAAAGCTCGCGGGAAGGGATGACACCCTCGGTCTTGTAACCGATGTCGAGCAGGACCTCGTCGCGGTCAACCTTGACGACTGTACCCTCGACGAGATCTCCGTCGTTGAAGTACTTGATGGTTGCGTCGATGGCAGCGAGGAAGTCCTCAGCGGTACCAATGTCGTTGATGGCGACGACAGGAGTACTTTGCTTCTCGGTAGTGGTGATGGTCATGTAGGTGGGGCTCCGTTGTGGAAGTTTTCGTGATCCGGACACTGACCTCGTGGCTGACCCTGATGTTGCAGTCATACCCAGAAAGCAATGGTCCGGAAGCGGACAAATGGAATTGGACCAGCGGTGCGGCCCAAGAGGTAATGCTCTGTGACAGGATCGGCTAGATATCGGTGTTAACCGGTGAGAAAACCGTTGCGGGGCACAGCCCATTACGCGCCAGTCAAGTCTAACGTCGGCAGCGAAGGCAGTCAAAGCGAACACTCCCCGGGCGGGCCCCGGGCCAGCAATCGCTAGAACCGGCTGATGCAGTACGGGGCAGCCCGGTCGCCGAGGAGCTCGTCAAGCGTCTTGGAAGCCTCCACAGGCCCGCCGATTCGCCCGGCCCGGGCCAGTCCGGCAGCGCTGGCAGCGCCGAGATAAACGGACGCCAGTGTGGACACGTCCAGTTCCAGGTCGGCAACGGCATCAGATGGAAGGACGCCAACCTCAGCGCGGCCTTCCGCCACGGTAAGGCGGTAAGTTCCGCCAGCCAGGCCCAGCTGATCCGCGACCCGCACCGTGAGCACACCGTCGCTGCGGTACTGAAGCGCACTGAAGGCTGCCGGGACATCGAGCAGGCGCAGCCACAATACGTCGTCAACCCCGGTCACCCGATAACGACGGCGGTCGTGAAGCGCCCAAGGCAGCGGGTCATCCACGGCCGCACTGTCCCAGCTGATCCGCTGGACCAGGTCAAGGGACCCAAGGAACCGCCACAGCTCCAGGTAGGCGGAGCTGGTGACGGCGACCAGGTCGACGATGCGCATGGTGGCTGGCTGGGTGTCCCAGCCCCGAAAGGCATAGGAGACATAGCCGGTGGCAGTGCCGTCGTCGTCGTAATGGACGGCGGTACGCACGCTGCTGTCCTCAACCGGGCGCTCCAAGCCCCATTCCCCGGACGCGCGCCGCGGGTACGGGTAGGTGCGGTCCACTGACCCGCGCCGCACCTGGTGAAAGCTGCTGAAAACCGTCTCCGAAAGCTCGATCACTTTCTCCGGCGCGGCCAGCACGGTGCGCCCGGCAGCCGGAGCGTCGAGGCGGAAACCGGCGCTGACGTCGACCTCAATCCGGTGGGTAGAGGTCGCACACCCGAACCCGAAGCGGCCGTAGATCGTCGCTTCCGAGACCGTCAGGGCTGCCACCGGAAACCCGTTGGCCGCCGCGTCGGCAAGATCGGCAGTGATCAGCTTCCGCAACAGCCCGCGACGACGGTGCGTGGGACGCACCGTGACGTCGGTGATGAGGTGGGCGGACAACATGGTTCCGGACCCGACGTTGAGATTTTTAGCCATGGTCCCGTACGTGGCAACGGGCACACGCGCATCCCAGGCATGCGGACGCTGTTCGGCGTCATACGCTCCGACGAGCATGCGCGCATCAGCCCGGAATGACGCGGCGAGGGCAGGTAGATCTTCCGGTGGACGGCGCGGAAGGTGGAACGCGGACGATTCGGCGTTCAGCCAGCACGCCAGGCGGCCCTCCGGCGAGGTATCCTCATCAGCCTCTACCGTGAACTTCCCGATAGTGATGCCGGGCATTAGTGCGCAGCCTCGTGCCAGCTAGCCCCGGTTCCGATCGAAACCTCCAGGGGGACGGCCAGATCGGCCGCAGCGCCCATCTGAGCACGGACCAGCTCTTCCACGGCATCCCGCTCGCCCTCGGCGATCTCCAGGACGAGCTCATCGTGAACTTGCAGCAGCATGCGGGAGGACAGACCTCCGCTGCGCAGCGCGGCGTCGACTCCGAGCATGGCTTTCTTGATGATGTCCGCCGCCGAGCCCTGGATGGGTGCGTTAAGGGCTGCGCGTTCGGCCATTTCGCGCAATTGCCTATTATCGCTGGAGAGGTCCGGCAGGTAGCGCCTGCGCCCTTCGATGGTGGAGGTGAACCCGTCCACCCGCGCCTGCTCGACGACGCCGCGCAGGTAGTCCCGGACGGCCCCAAACCGCTCGAAATAGTCGCGCATCAGCGTGCGGGCCTCATCGACCGAGATATTGAGTTGCTTGGACAGTCCGAAAGAGCTCAGCCCATAGACCAGTCCATAGGACATCGCCTTGACCTTCGAACGCATGGCGCTGGTGACCCCCTCCGGGGCCACCGCGAAGATGTGCGCGCCGACGAACCGGTGGAGGTCTTCGCCAGCCCGGAACGCCGCAATGAGGCCGTCGTCCCCGGACAGGTGCGCCATGATGCGCATTTCTATCTGGGAGTAATCGGCCGTCATCAAGGACTCCCAGCGTGGACCGGAACCAGCGGAGCCGACGACGAAGACTTCGCGGATGCGGCGGCCTTCCTCGGAACGGACCGGGATGTTCTGCAGGTTGGGGTTGGTGGAGGACAACCGTCCGGTCGCTGCCACCGTCTGGACGTAGGTGGTGTGGATCCGGCCGTCCTCGGCAACGGATTTCTTGAGCCCTTCCACCGTCTGGCGGAGCTTCGTGGCGTCGCGGTACGCCAGCAGCTCTGCGATGAACGGATGGCCGGTCTTGACGATCAGGTCCGCCAGCGCATCCGCATCCGTGGAGAACCCGGTCTTGATTTTCTTGGTCTTCGGCAGGCCCAGCTCGTCAAAGAGGACTGCCTGGAGCTGCTTGGGTGAGCCGAGGTTGATCTCTTTTCCGATAATCCGGAACGCTTCCGCAGCCGCGGTGCTGATGGTCGCCGAGAAATCCTCCAGCAACCGGTCCAGCCGTTCAACCGAAACGGCAATTCCGGTGAGTTCCATCTCGGCCAACACCTCGGCGAGGGGCAGTTCCAGCTCGCCCAGCAACCGGTTGGCGCCTTTTTCGACCAACTGTCCCGCAAAATGTTCGCTGAGCTGCAGCGCCGCGAAGGCGCGGGCCACAGCAGCGCGCGCGGCGTCCTCGTCTCCCAGCTCCAGCGAGAGCTGCCCGGAGTCATCTGCTGACGCGGATTCTATGCTCAGCCGCAGGTGATACTGGCAGAGATCGGCGAGGTCGTAGCTGCGTCGGTCCGGCTGGATCAGGTATCCCGACAAAGCCGTATCGTCAACCGCCCCGGCCAGCGGCAAACCGCGCGCGGCGAGCTGTTTGTAGGCGCTTTTGAAGTCGTGGACGACCTTCGGAGCATCACGGTCCGCCAGCCATCCGGCGAGTACCCGTTCAGCCTCCGCATCGAGGCTCTGCAACGGCACGTAGGCCGCTGCAGCAGCAGTCACCAGCGCAATACCGACGACGTCGGCGCCGCCGGTGGTCGGCTCGGTCACCAGTTGTAGGGAAGTGAGGGCCTGATGAGTGGCCGTGAGCCAAGATTCGAGGGCGTGGGTTTCCTCCAGGACCACGTGAACCGGGGGCACCATCGCCTCTCCGGCGTCCTCGGATGGCTCTTCTCCGAAGAGGTCGAACAGGCGTTTGCGCAACGTGTTGAACTGCAATGAGTCGAATAGATCCTCGACAGCGGCGCGGTCGGGGTGCTGGGAGAGCATCGTCTCCAGCTTCACCGGCAGGTCCAGATCTGTCAGGAGCCTGTTCAGTCGCCGGTTGCGTTTGACGATGTCCACGTGCGCCCGCAGCGAATCCCCCACCTTTCCGCCGATGGCATCCAGGTTCTCTAGGATTCCTTCCAGCCCGCCATAGGTCCGAAGCCATTTGGCCGCGGTCTTCGGGCCTACGCCAGGCACTCCTGCGAGGTTATCGGCGGTTTCCCCAACCAGGGCTGCAAGGTCGGAATACTGCGCCGGAGGAACAAGGTACTTCTCCTCGATCGCCACGGCATCCATGCGCGGAATGTTCGTGACGCCCTGTTTCGGGTACAGCACCGTGACGCGATCGTTGACCAGCTGGAACGTATCGCGGTCGCCGCTGACCACCTGGACATCCCAATCCTCGGCGGCGGCCTGGAAGGCGAGCGTGGCGAGGATGTCGTCGGCTTCGTACCCGTCGAGGGTGAGGGTCGGCACGCGCATGGCTTCGAGGACCTTGATGATCAGGTCGATCTGGCCATGGAACTCTTCAGGGGTTTTGGAGCGGCCAGCTTTGTACTCGGTGAATTCCTCGGACCGGAACGTGGGTGTGTCAAGGTCGAAGGCGACGGCAACGTGGGTTGGCTTCTGGTCCTTGATGAGGTTGATAAGCATCGAGGTGAAACCGTAGACAGCATTGGTGTGCTGTCCGGTATCGGTGGAGAAATTTTCCGGTGGCAGGGCGTAGAAAGCCCGGAAGGCCATTGAATGTCCATCTACCACCAGCAGCCTGTTCCTCGGCTCAGCCGTAGCGGAGAGTGCGGAGGGTGCGGAGGCTGTCGCGCGGGGTTTGGTAGTTTCGCTCACAGGTGCCAGCCTAGTTCCCATGAAGGACAAAATCATTCACGGTCCCAGCCAGCACTCCCCCCACGACGACGACGCGGCTGGGCGCGCGGCGCGGCTGGAAGCCGTTGGCATTCCGCCGGAAATGCATCATCTGCTGGGCGGGCACGGCATCGGCAACCTCGCCGTGAAAATGGGTATCCGCTTCCTGGAGGTTGGCCCCGACCGGATCGTTGCAACCATGCCGGTGGAGGGCAATGAGCAGGTGACTGGAATACTCCACGGCGGCGCCCATCTGGTGCTGGCCGAAACGCTCGGATCTTTCGCTGCGGGGATCCATGCGGGCCCGGGCCGTTATGCGCTGGGAATCGAGATCAACGCCACCCATCATCGCAGTGCGTCGGCTGGGCTGGTCACAGGGACCGGGACGGCCCTGCATCTGGGCCGGAGCCTGACCAGCCATGAGGTGATCATGACTGACGAGCAGGGGCGGAAGCTCTCCACCGCGCGGATCACGAACCTGCTGCGCGACTCAGCCTGACCAGGGCAGCGGCCAGCAGCGCCGATGAGTGGCAGCGGGAGCTAGTTCGAGCTGGACTGCTTTGTTTTCGCTACGAGGCCTTCATCGATCCGCCGGCGGAAGTCTGCTGGGCTGAAGGGCTTGGTCATGTACTCGTCCGCCCCCGCACTGAGGCCGGCAACCCGGTCGGCGGGTTCGGCCCGGGCCGTGAGCATCACGATGAACGTCTCCGAAAAGGCCCTGATACGCCGAGCAACCTCGAATCCGTCGATGTCCGGCAGCCCCACATCCAAGGTCACCAGGTCGGGATTTATCCGGCGCACAATCTCCACGCCAGCAAGCCCCCCGGGGGCAGTATGGACTGTAAATGCTGACTGGATGAGGACCGCGTGGAGAAGGTCGCGCACGTCGTCGTCGTCTTCGATGATCACAGCAGAGCGGCGTAACGTTTCGGAAAGCATGGTGACAGTGTACGCGGGAAGAATGCCCCGGCACGGCCCGGCGTCCCGCCTGGGCGCAGCACCAGTGCACTCCGTTCATCCCTGCGGGACGGTCCAGCGCAGGCGTGTACCTTCGCCGGGAGCGCTGGTGACTCGGAAGGTTCCGCCCAGCATCACGGCACGATGTTCCAGATTTTCGAGCCCGCTCAGCCTCGACGGGGCGGAAAATCCGCGGCCGTTATCTTCGATCGTCAGGTCTGCCAGGCCGTCTGCTGCGTTGACAGTCAGGATGATCTCACTGGCGTGCGAATGCCGGAGCGCGTTGGANNTTCCTCCGTGACGGTCTTGATACGCTGCTGGGCCACCGGGGCAGTCGCGAACCGCCGCAGGCTCTGGATGCTCAACCCGACGGCGAAGATCCGCTGAATCACCAGATCGTGAAGATCACGGGCGATGCGGTCCCGGTCGGTGAGCACCAATTGCTGCTCGCGCAGCAGATGGAAATTCGCCAGTTCAAGCGCAAGCGCTGCCCGCGAACAGTACATTTCGTGCATCTCGACGTCCACCTGGCTATAGGCTCGTCCACCGCTTCCGCGCACCAGGATCAGCACCCCNNGCCGAAGAGTTCACGGGCCCCGCACAGGACCGATCCACCGTTGTCCCGGACATACTCGACGGCGGACCCGCGGGCAGGCAGTGACGGGGATCGGAGCAGGTCCACCGCTCCGGTCACCGCACTGAGCCGCATCGCACGCCCCATTGCGTCGGGAATGGCGATGACAGCCAGCAGCGATTCGGACTGTTGGAGCGCACCTTCGGCGATGAGCGAAAGACCTGCGGCTTCGCCATGGACATTGCCCATGAGTTGCTCGCTGACAGTCATTCCTGCTTCCAGCCATTGCTGGCGCCGCGTGGACTGCTCAAATAGCCGCGCGTTCTCTATGGCCACTCCGGAGGCGGCCGCCAACGCAACGGTAAGTTCCTCGTCCTCCACTGTGAACAATCCGCCCGAGTGCTTCTCGGTCAGATAGAGATTCCCGAAGACAACGTCTCTGATTCTCACCGGTACGCCGAGGAAAGTCCGCATCGGGGGGTCACCCGGCGAGAATCCATTGGCGCGTGGACGGTTCTGGAGGCTCTTCAGGCGCAGCGGCCGGGGATCGCGGACCAGATGTCCGACCATGCCGCGCCCGGGGGGCAGTGAGTTGACCCTCTGCGCCACACTGCCCTCGATGCCTGCCGTGACAAAGTGCGTCAGCGCCTCATCGTCGCCGATCACGCCGAACGCGCCGTAACGGGCGCCGACAAGTTGGCAGGCCGAGACGACCAGCCTGTCCAGAACAGCCTCAAGGCTCAGGTTCTCCGCGAGCGAGGTCACGGCCGAAACCAGCGCCTGCATGCGATCCGCGGAGGAGGCACCCGGGCCCGGCGATTCCGCCCGGTTGCCATCCTCGTAGCACGCACTCTCTCGGGCCATTGTCTCTCCCTGGACTCGGCACCCTACTCTCGCCCCGGCATGGCAGGCGAGGCGAACGGCAGTCCATGCACCCGGGTCAGGATTATTTTACGCCCGGAGTCTTACTGATGGCGTGAATCCCCCGGGAAAGATATCCCGACTCTTCATCTGGTGCCCGAAGTGGGACTCGAACCCACACACCTCTCGATACTGCATTTTGAGTGCAGCGCGTCTGCCAATTCCGCCATTCGGGCCTGCAAAGCGCTAAGTGCAGCGCAAGATCGCGACTTGCGGCAAGCTCAGTGCGCGAATCCACTCTACATGGCGCTACGCTGTTTTAGTGAACCTCCGGGCCCGGTGCCCGGCCGGGCACCGAACAACCCGTCAACGCAGTCGTCACAGTGAGTTAGCTGCACCGCAGCCATCGAGGAGCAACAGTGTCCGAGTCCACCCAGTCAACCGCCGCACCGGCAAAACGTGTCCTTGTGGCGGAGGACGAGACGCTGATCCGTTTGGATATCGTCGAAATTCTCCAAGGCGAAGGCTACGAGGTTGTTGCGGAAGCCGACAACGGCGAAAAGGCCGTGGAACTGGCGAAACTGCACAAGCCCGACCTCGTGCTCATGGACGTAAAAATGCCGGTCATGGACGGGATCACCGCCGCCGAGCAGATCGTCAAGGCGCGTATCGCCCCGGTAGTGCTGCTCACCGCCTTCAGCCAAAAGGAACTGGTCGAACGCGCCCGCGAGGCCGGCGCCATGGCATACGTGGTCAAACCGTTCACTCCGGCCGACCTGATCCCGGCCATCGAGATCGCTATGTCCCGCCACGAGGAAATCACCATCCTCGAAAACGAGGTGTCGGATCTGCAGGAACAATTCGCGACGCGGAAGCTGGTCGAACGCGCCAAAAGCCTGCTGACCACGAAAATGGGGCTCACCGAGCCGGAAGCGTTCCGCTGGATCCAGAAGACGTCCATGGACCGCAGGCTGAGCATGCGCGAAGTCTCGGAGACCATCATCAACCAGGTCAACTAGCGCGACACATCACCGATTAAACATCGCCGGTTAACGTGGTGGGCCGCCCGNNCGGGCGGCCCACCACGTTAACCGGATCGACTAATAGCTGATCAGGTATTCTTCAACCGCGCCTTCACAGGCCAGGGGCCCACTTTTTCCTTGCTCGGGGACATATGACCCTCGGGAAGTTGGCCCGCATCGGTAATGTCGCCGACCCGGTGCGCCTTGATGGAGTTGGTTGAGCCGGCCTGTCCGGGAGGGGAACCTGCGGCGATGATCACGAGGTCATCCACTTCCACCAGGCCCTGTTCGAAGAGGACACGGTCCACCTGGGCGGTCATCTCGTCGGTGTGCTCGACGAATTCGACAAGCTTGGGCTGGATCCCCCAGATCAGCGCCATCTGGTTGAGCGTGGACTGTACCGGCGTGAACGCGAAAACCGGCTTCTTCGGGCGCAGCCGGGAAAGCCTGCGGGCGGAGTCACCGGACTGCGTGAACGTACAGATATAGCGTGCGTCCAACCGGTCGGCGATCTCCACCGCGGCGCGGGTAATGGCGCCACCGCGGGTCTTCGGGTTGCTGCCCAGCGGCGGGACACGTTCCAGTCCGTGCTTTTCGGTGGATTCGATAATTTCCGCCATGGTGCGGACCGTCTCGATGGGGTATTTGCCAACGCTGGTTTCGCCGGAGAGCATGACGGCGTCCGCGCCGTCGAGCACAGCGTTCGCGCAGTCCGACGCTTCGGCCCTCGTCGGACGGGGATTTTCGATCATCGATTCCAGCACCTGAGTAGCCACGATCACTGGCTTCGCCCAACGTCGGGCCAGCTCCACCGCGCGTTTTTGCACGATCGGCACATCCTGGAGGGGAAGCTCCACCCCGAGGTCTCCTCGAGCAACCATGATCGCGTCAAACGCATCGATGATCTCCTCGAGGGCATCGACGGCTTGTGGCTTTTCGATCTTGGCGATAACGGGGACACGGCGGCCTTCGTCATCCATGATCTCGTGGACACGAATGACGTCGGAGGCATCCCGGACGAAGGACAGCGCGACCATGTCGACGCCGATCCGGATAGCCCAGCGCAGGTCCTCCTCGTCCTTCTCGCTCAGCGCGGGAACATTCACCGCCACGCCGGGAAGGTTGATTCCCTTGTTGTTGGACACAGATCCGCCCACCACAACCTCGGTAACAACGCTCGTCGCGTCCACCTCGACCGCCCGCAGCGAGACCTTACCATCGTCGATCAGGAGCATGTCCCCTACCGCAACATCATGGGGAAGCCCCTTGAAGGTAGTGGAGCAGATCTCCTTGGTGCCCGGGATGTCCTCGACGGTAATCGTGAACCGGTCTCCGGGAGCGAGCACGTGCGGCCCGTCAGTAAAGCGTCCAAGCCGGATCTTGGGGCCCTGGAGGTCCGCGAAAATCCCCACCGGGCGGTTGAGTTCAGCCGCCGCACGGCGGACATTCTCGTAGGTTTGCTGGTGCACGGAGTAGTCTCCGTGGCTCATGTTCATCCTGGCCACGTCGACGCCGGCATCCAGTACTGCGAGGGTGTTGCTGTAGCTGGATATTGCCGGTCCGAAGGTTGCGACGATTTTTGCGCGTCTCATAAGCTTTGCCTCAGTGTTGTGGTTGAGTGGAACGTTGGTCGCTGGTTATCGTTAGAGCGCTGAAATAGCGCGGTCAGTCGGGGCCACAGGTGCGGGAAGGCGGGTGGAACCCATGAGCCACTGGTCCACTGCCGCGGCGCAGGCTCGTCCTTCAGCGATTGCCCAGACAATCAGTGACTGTCCGCGGCC
>DGBL01000146.1 GCA_002384315.1 Micrococcaceae bacterium UBA4005
CGGATGGCGAAGAAATTCGCCGATCAGGAGGATTTCACCCTCGACGATTTCCTGGCCCAGATGCAGCAGATCCGCAACATGGGATCGATGAAGAAGATGCTCATGATGATGCCGGGTGCGGCAAGCATGCGTGAACAGCTGGAAAACTTCGACGAGCGGGAGATCGACCGGGTCGAGGCGATCGTCCGCTCGATGACCCCGCACGAACGGTTGGCCCCAAAAATCATCAACGGTTCGCGGCGTGCGCGCATCGCCCGCGGGTCCGGCGTGCAGGTCTCAGAGGTCAACGGGCTGCTGGAGCGTTTTGGGCAGGCCCAGAAAATGATGCGCAAGATGGCTTCCGGTGGTGGTATCCCGGGCATGCCTGGGATGGCCGGCCCTGGGGGATTCGGTGGTGCGCGCAAGGGGAAAGCGGCAAAGGGAAAGAAGAAACCCCGCTCCGGCAACCCCGCCAAAGCCGCGCAGGAACTGGCCGAAGCCCAGTCCAGGCGTGAGGCCGCGCGCAGCGCTGCCCCCACGGGTGCTGCCTTCGGCGCTCCGGCCAGCGCTGACCCCGCGGAACTGAGCCTGCCCAAGGGTTTCGATAAGTTCCTGAACCGGTAGCACCGGGTAGCTGCTCGATAGCGCCGTGGCGGAGTCGCTCATTGTGCGGTTATCTGGCACAATGGACGAGTACTCGATCCGTGCAGCCCCTCTCTCTGCACGCGAATTGTGTCCCCAGAACCCCCATGAATGGCCCGCCCCACGGGTGCAGGATGATGGGTTCGCCCCTTTTTACCAACAAGGAGTGACCACACAAGTGGCCGTAAAGATTCGTCTGAAGCGCATGGGTAAGATCCGCGCACCGTTCTACCGTGTCGTTGTCATGGATGCTCGCGCCAAGCGCGACGGCCGTGCCCTCGAGGAAATCGGCAAGTACAACCCCACGGAGGAGCCCTCGTTCATCGAGATCGACTCCGACCGTGCGCAGTACTGGCTCGGCGTCGGCGCACAGCCGACCGAGCAGGTTTCGGTGCTGCTGAAGATCACCGGTGACTGGCAGAAGTTCAAGGGACTCGAAGGCCAGGAAGGCACCCTGCGGACAAAAGCACCCAAGGCCGTCTTCACTGCCCCTGAAAAGGGTTCAGTGATCGTGCCAGAGGCCATCACGCCGAAGGCCAAGAAGACCGACGAGCCAGCAGCGGCCGAAGCGGAAGCACCAGAGGCCGAGTAAATTGCTGGCCGACGCACTGGAGCACCTCGTCAGGGGCATCGTCGACAATCCCGATGATGTGAAAGTCAACGCCAAGAACAACCGGCGTGGTGAAACCCTCGAGGTACGGGTCAACCAGGAAGATCTGGGACGCGTTATCGGCAGGCAGGGCCGTACGGCCCGGGCGCTGCGGACCGTCATTTCCGCGCTGGCGGATGGCGAGCCGGTCCGGGTGGACGTGGTGGACACCGACCGCCGTCGCGGGTAATCTCCAGGCTTGATCGCCAGTACGTCAGCAGTTCCCATTCGGCCCCTCCACCATTTTCGGATTGTGGAGGGGCCGAACTGCTTGGAATACCATGTCAGTCCATCGATTTTCCCGAGCCAGTACGCAGGAGCAATGCATGGAAGTCCAGGTCGCCAGGATCGGTAAGCCCCACGGCATCAAGGGCGAGGTTACCGTTCAATTGTTCACTGACGCGCCGGAGGACCGTTTTGTGCCTGAGGCGATTTTTCGTGTCGAAGGCGCTGCGGTCCCGGAGCTGACTGTCGTCAATGCGCGCTGGAACAAGGACATCCTCATCGTCGCCTTCGCGCAGATCGCCGACAGGAACCAGGCGGAAACCCTCCGCGGAGCGCAACTGTTCACGGAAAGCGCCCCCGCGGATACTGACGACGATGCCTGGTATGAGCACGAGTTGGTCGGGCTGGACGCACGTGTTGACGGTGTGACCGTCGGCAAGGTCACCGGCCTGCGCACCCTCGCAGTCCAGGATCTGCTCGTCGTCGAACTTGCCAGCGGGCATGAGGCGCTGGTTCCTTTCGTCGGGTCGATTGTTCCGGTGGTCGACCCGGACGGCGGTTACGTCGGCATCGTTCCACCGCCGGGATTGTTCGACCTCAATCTGCCCGGCTCCAACCAGGCGCCCGACGACGGCGACGGCGAAGGACCGCTGTAGTGCGTATCGACGTCATCACCATCTTTCCCGAATATCTTGCGCCGCTGGATCTTTCGCTTATCGGCAAGGCACGCCAGCAGGGGCTGCTCGATGTCAGGGTGCACGACCTGCGCAGCTTCACCACAGACCGGCACCGCACAGTCGACGACACCCCATATGGTGGCGGCGCCGGAATGGTCATGAAACCCGAGCCCTGGGCGCAGGCCCTCGAAGCGGTGCGCAGCCAGGCGCCAGGAACATCGAAGCCAACGCTCGTGGTCCCCTCGCCGGCGGGGGAAGTATTCAGCCAGCCGCTCGCTCAATCGCTGGCGGCGCACGGTCATCTCGTCTTCGCCTGCGGGCGGTATGAGGGCATTGATGAGCGGACACTGGACTGGGCGCAGGACAGCTACGAGGTTCGCCCCATCAGCCTCGGTGACTATGTGCTCAACGGGGGAGAGGTCGCCGCATTGGCGATCATCGAGGCGGTGGGGCGGCTAATTCCCGGGGTCATTGGCAATCCTGAATCTCTCGTCGAGGAATCCCACGCTGACGGACTGCTGGAGTATCCGGTGTACACCAAGCCGGCGCGCTGGCGCGAGCACAGCGTGCCCGACGTCCTGCTCGAGGGAAACCACGCCCTGATCGCCCGGTTCCGGCGCAGCGAGCAATTGCGGCGCACCGCCGAGCGGCGACCCGATCTGCTGGTCGGCTGTGCGCCGTCGTCGTTCACCGCGGCTGAATTGCAGATGCTCGGCGACGCTGGGTGGCATGTTGTCGACGGCACACTGGCCCGTACCCCGGATGGCGCCGGGGGAAATTAGTTCCCCCGCGATCAGTATGGAATAATTCATCCTTGTGTCTGTTGGGCTGTTCCCTGCCACAGGGGGAGGGCGGCCGACAACAGGTGCACCGGCATCCAATCAGTGGACTGCCCGGTATTTCTCTTTGGCGGCGCCGGCCGCGCACTGTCCGCAGTAGCAGCGACCGGGAACCGTGGGACCAACGTGGATGACCTGTGGCGTTCACCAGGAGTATCACCATGCATATTCTCGACTCCGTCGATGCAGCCTCGCTGCGCAACGACATTCCAGACTTCCGGGCTGGCGACAACCTCAAAGTCCACGTGAACATCATCGAAGGCAAGAACACCCGTGTTCAGGTCTTCCAGGGTTTCGTCGTCGGACGCCAGGGCGATGGCCTGCGCGAGACCTTCACGGTCCGCAAGGTGAGCTTCGGCGTCGGCGTGGAGCGTACCTTCCCGGTGCACTCCCCGGTGCTGGACAAGATCGAAGTTGTCTCCAAGGGTGACGTGCGCCGCGCCAAGCTGTACTACATGCGCAAGCTGCGCGGCAAGGCAGCCAAGATCAAGGAAAAGCGCGAGCCTAAAGCCGCGAAGTAACCTTCCGTACGTGCACGTTCCATCCGTCGGCCAGCTATCCGCTGGCCAGCACACCAAGCGCCAGCCGCCGATTGCGGGCTGGCGCTTTGTGCTGACGGCAGCAGTGCTGGCCGTCGCGGCGACCGCCGTGCTGCGGGCGACCGTGATGGATGTCTACCTCATACCCTCATCCTCGATGCAACCATTGCTGGCCGAGGGAGACCGTGTGCTGGTGAACAGGCTAGGCACGCAGTCCGGGGACATCCAGCGCGGCGACGTCGTGGTCTTTGACGGACGGGGCTCTTTCGCCCCCTTTGCGGACGGGCGCACCATCCCGGAGCAAGCCGGGGCGCAGATCGGGTCTTGGCTTGGGCTCAGCGGAAGCGACAGCATATATATCAAGCGCGTGATCGGGGTTGCCGGTGACAGGGTGGGGTGCTGCTCCGACACCGGAACGCTGACCCTTAACGGCACGGCGTTCGATGAACCGTACGTGTATGGGTCCGATGCGCCAAGCAAGAGTGCTTTCGACGTCGTCGTGCCGGACGGGCGGCTGTGGCTGATGGGCGATCACCGCTCGGTCTCCGTCGACTCGCGCGCCCTGCTCGGCGCGCCGGGCGGTGGGCTCGTCCCCGTGGATCGGATCATCGGGCGCGCCGTGCAGCTCCTGTGGCCGCTCTCGCGGTTCCAACCTGTGGAATCATCGACTGAGACCTATCCGGCCGCCGCCACGCCGGACCTACCGTAGAGGATGCAGCCCATGCCCCCCAGCTCCGAGGAGACGTTCGACGATGCCCAGGATCCGGCCGGCGGCAGCGGTGACGGCCGCGGCAGCTCGCGGCGGTCGGCTGGACACAGTGCAGCGCGCGGAGTCGGCAGCTGGCTGAAGGAAATAGCGACGATTGTCATCATCGCGCTGGTGCTGTCTTTCCTCATCAAAACATTCCTCTTTCGCGCCTTCTTCATTCCCTCGGGGTCAATGGAGAATACGCTGCAGATCGATGACCGCATTTTCGTCAACCAGCTGGTGCCCGCGCCGTTCGCACTCCAGCGTGGGGACATCGTCGTCTTCCTGGACACCGAAGGATGGCTGCCGCAACAGCCTCCCAGCAGCCAGACAGGCTCCACCAACTGGGTCCAGGAAGCGCTCGTGTTTGTGGGCCTGGCCCCCGACCAGTCGGAACAGCACTTGGTCAAACGGGTCATCGGGCTGGCAGGGGACCATGTAGTATGCTGCGATGCGCAGGGCCGGATCACGGTCAACGGCGAACCGCTGGATGAACCCTATCTTTTCCCCGGAGCCAGCCCGTCGGACGACTCGTTTGATGTGACGGTGCCCGCCGGAAAAATCTGGGTCATGGGAGATCACCGCAACGCCTCCGCGGACTCACGGGCGAATCAGGACAAGCCCGGGAAGGGTTTCATCGACGTCGCGAATATTGAAGGCCGCGCCGCGGTAATCGCGTGGCCGTTTAACCGGGCCGGATTCCTCGATAATTATCCGGGTGTTTTCGCGGGAATCCCGGCACCCGCCGGAGCCGGCGGTTAGGCCGCTGTCCTATGGTTGTGCGCGGATCGGCGGTACCGGACCTGGCCTTTGAACGCAGTTTTGCTGCGCAGGGGCACCGGTTCGTCGCCGGCTGTGACGAAGTGGGCCGCGGGGCGCTGGCCGGGCCTGTCTCGGTAGGGCTCGTGGTGGTCGACCTGGACTCCGTCCGGGCGCTGCGTAAGGTGCGCGACAGTAAACTCCTCAACCCTGCGGAGCGAACGGCCCTGGTTCCGCGTATCCGACGCTGGGCGAGCGCGTGCGCAGTTGGTCACGCGAGTGCAGCCGAGATCGACGACGTCGGGCTCGTCGCCGCCCTGCGGCTTGCCGG
>DGBL01000080.1:0-3575 GCA_002384315.1 Micrococcaceae bacterium UBA4005
TTCACCCATTTGCTGCTTCCAACGCTCGCGTTGCTGCTGGCATCCCTGGCCAGCTACAGCCGCTACTCGCGGGCATCGATGCTGGAAATCATGAATATGGACTACATCCGCACGGCCCGGGCCAAGGGGCTCTCGGAGCGTACCGTCGTCATGCGCCATGCCTTCCGGAACGCGCTGATTCCCCTAGCCACCCTGGTCGCCTTCGATATCGGGGCACTGATCGGTGGGGCCATCATCACCGAGCAGGTGTTCGCGTTCTCCGGAATGGGCCAGCTGTTCGTGCAGGCGTTGCGGCGGACCGACCCGAACCCGATCATGGGATTCTTCCTCGTAGCGGGAATACTCGCGCTGGTCTTCAACCTCCTGGCCGACCTCGTCTACTCCGTCCTCGATCCGCGTGTAAGGGTGAAAGCATGAGTCTCCCAGGCCTTCCCGAAAACCCCACCGCCGGGCCCGGGGCAACCCCCGAAGTTACCGGAACGGCTGTGGAAGAGGAGCTGAAAGGCCTGTCCCAGGGGCAGATTGTCCGCCGTCGGTTCTTCGACAACACGGCGGCGATCATCAGCCTGGCCGTCTTCACCTTGATCTTCATCCTGGCTTTCAGCTCTCTTGGGTTCGCGGGCTTGCCCGGGTGGTGGAAATTCAACCACACCCAGTTCCTGCCGCTGGTCGACGGCGGCAGGCCCACTGTCACCGGTCCGTTCAGCTGGGGGGATCACCCCTTCGGGCAGGATTCCATCGGACGCGATTATTTCGCGATGACCATGCGCGGGGCACAGAACTCGATCATCGTGATGATCCTCATCGGCGCAATAGCTGGCGCCGTCGGAGTGGTCATTGGCGCGTGCGCCGGATATTTCCGCGGACTGACCGAAGCGGTACTGATGCGGATCACGGACATTGTCATCATCATCCCGCTGATTGTGCTGGCAGCAGTCCTCGGGCGCACGGTCGGCGCCAACCTCGGTGCCGGCGTCGGCGTCTATTTCCTGGGGGTTTTCCTGGGCCTCATCGCGTGGACCAACATGGCCCGCTTGGTGCGCGGAGAATTCCTCTCGCTGCGGGAGCGCGAATTTGTGGACGCGGCAAAGATCGCAGGGGCCACCAACGCCCGGATCATCTTCAAGCACATTCTGCCCAACGCTGTCGGGGTGATCATCGTCAATGTCACCTTGCTGATGGCCGCTGCTATCCTCCTCGAAACCGGGCTCAGTTTCCTCGGGTTCGGGGTGAAGGCTCCCGATGTGTCCCTCGGGCTGATCATCAGCCAAAACCAGGAAGCGTTCCAGACCCGCCCTTGGCTGTTCTGGTTCCCGGGTGCGTTCATTGTGATGATCTGCCTGACCATCAATTTCATCGGCGACGGGCTGCGTGATGCTTTCGACCCGCGGCAGAAAAAATTCAACGCCCGCCGTGCCACGGAAACACCGACGACGACGGCGGTGCGGTCGTGAAGTTGACGTGCGCTTTCCGCGCGGCAACCCAGCGCCTGGTCATCGAAGGCTCAGCCGGCGTCGGCGAGGAAGCCTACGATGACCAGGACCGCCGCACCAGCCAATTGGCCCCAGTTGATGCTCATGACGACGGGCTGCGCGCCCTCGCCGTCCGGCTCGATGGCCCCGCTGTCGCGCAGGCGCTCCCACTGGCTGCGCACAAGGAACGCCGCGTATCCGGAATCGGAATTGCTCAGGTCACCCGGACGGACAGAGCGCAGCGGACCGTAACTCGTCTCGGGCAGGTTCATCAGGTGTTCGGGCTTGCCCGCATGGGTCCCGATGACCCCGGGAGCCGGGGCGGCCCACGCCCGGTAGGAGCGCCGGGCCGTGACCAGGGTCAGCGCGTATTTGGTGTCCACCTGGATCAGTGCCGCCCACGGCACGCAGATGCGGCGCAGTGGATTTACCAGCGTCACCCCGTCCGCACTCACACACACTCGGGGATACCAGAACAACCACCACGCTGTGTATCCGAGCCCAACCAGCGGCCACGCCGTAGGCAGCGCACCCGGACCCGCTGTGGCCACCGTGGCTATGATCCCCCCGATCACGAGAACCGCGGCCACCACCATGGAGAAAACGCTCGAGCGCGGGCGGAATACGCTCTGGCCGGACCTCGCCTGCGAATCGTTCATGGACCCATCGTTTCAGCAATTACCGCCAGCGACACCATCGCGTGCCGCCGCGCGGGCGGCACGTCGACCCGTGTGGAAGGACACTAGCTCATGGCTCAGGAAATGATCGGCAGTGCGGATGACCAGCACCGCCCAGCCACCGCCGAGGCACCTGGCCCGGTGCTTGAGGTGCGGGAGCTTTGCGTCGATTTCGGCGTCGACAAAAAATGGGTTCCCGCCGCCATCAACCTGAATTACCATGTCAACGCGGGCGAGGTCCTTGCCATCGTCGGGGAGTCCGGCTCGGGTAAGAGCGCCAGCTCCATGGCGTTGCTTGGGCTGCTGCCTTCCAACAGCCGTGTCACGGGCAAGGTGCTCCTCAATGGCCGGTCGGTGCTTGAGATGAGCCCGTCCCAACTGCTGCGGGTGCGCGGCAATGACGTCGCCGTGATCTTCCAGGAGCCGATGACCGCACTGAATCCGGTGTACACCGTGGGGTTCCAGATCATCGAAACCCTCCGGCTGCACAACGCACTCTCACCCGCCGCGGCCCGCAAGCGTGCGCTTGAGCTGCTGGACATGGTGGAATTGCCCGACCCGGAAAAAGCGTTCAGCTCCTACCCGCACCAGCTCTCGGGTGGTCAGCGCCAGCGCGCAATGATCGCCCAGTCGCTGTCCTGCGACCCGAAACTGCTGATCGCCGACGAGCCAACGACGGCGCTCGACGTCACCGTCCAGGCGGAGATCCTGGACCTCATGCGGAACCTGCGGAACAAACTGGGCAGTGCGATCGTGCTGATCACCCACGATATGGGCGTTGTCGCCGACCTTGCCGACCGGATCGCCGTGATGCGCAAGGGACTGATCGTGGAAACCGGAACGGCGGTGGATATCTTTGCTGACCCGCAGCATGAGTACACCCGCGCCCTCCTGGCGGCAGTTCCGCATCTGGGCCAGGGTTCCGGTGGCGACGTGGACATCACGGCGGCGCTGGCCGCCGCGTCGCGCACGGAGCTTGCCAGCGTGGACGACGCCGAACTGCGGCGGCGGGAGCGCGAGGTACTCGAGGGTTTGCACACCGCGCAGGAACAGGCGGAGGTGCCGCGTGCCGAGCCCGTCCTTGAACTGATCGATGTGAGCATCGACTACCCCAAACAGGGCAGGGTTCCGGCATTCCGCGCGGTGGAAGGCGCCAGCCTGAGCATCCACCCCGGCCAGGTGCTGGGGTTGGTGGGCGAATCCGGCTCCGGCAAGACGACCATCGGGCGGGCCGCCGTCGGGCTCTTATCCGTAGCGGCGGGCACACTGCGCGTCGTGGGCACCGACGTCTCGGCGCTTAAACCGACCTCACGTGAACTTGCCGGGGTCCGGCGCCATGTCGGGATGGTCTTCCAGGATCCGGCGTCCTCGCTGAATCCGCGGCTGCCCATCGGCGAAAGCATCGGCGAACCCATGTACCTTGCCC
>DGBL01000080.1:3585-7953 GCA_002384315.1 Micrococcaceae bacterium UBA4005
ACCGAAACTCATGGTGGCCGACGAGCCCACCTCTGCGCTGGATGTTTCCGTCCAGGCTCGGGTCCTGGAACTCTTCCAGAACTTGCAGCGCGAACTCGGGTTCGCGTGCCTATTCGTCACCCACGACCTCGCCGTGGTGGATGTGCTCGCGGACCATATCTGCGTGATGAAGAACGGGCGCATTGTCGAACAGGGGACCCGGGACCAGATTCTGCGCGCACCCCAACACCCCTATACACAGCGGCTGCTGGCGGCGGTGCCGCTTCCGGACCCAGCCCGGCAGCGTGAACGGCGGGAACTGCGGGCGAAGCTCATGGCCGGAACCGCGTAGGCACCAGCCCTCGCGGGCTCCCCGTCCCGATGGGCTATTCGAAGTGCCGTTCTGTAGGGTATTAAGGTCGTCCGGCCCCGTCATACGGGGTGCGACGGCCGCCTTCAGAAATCGTACGATCGAATGAGGAGCCGAACGTCATGTCCGCCATTACCGGAGAACCGCCCACCGACCAGCAGCCCGAGCACCGGGATCCTCCAACGGGAAGCAGCCCGGAAGTGCCGACATCCGGTTTGGCCAAGCGGGTGTTCATCCCTGCTGCGAGCCTGATCGTTCTCTTTGTCGCTTTCACGCTGCTGTTTCCCGCCTCCGCCGCGACGTTGTTCAGCGCAGCCCANNGTTCGTAATTTTCTCCCTCTGGGTCGGGTTTGGAAGGTTCGGAGATATCCGGTTAGGCAAGGATGACGACCGCCCCGAATTCTCGATCATGTCTTGGTTCGCCCTGCTGTTCGCTGCCGGAATGGGCATCGGGTTGGTTTTCTGGGGTGTGGCCGAGCCACTCAACCACTACGCCTCGCCCCGCCCAGGTGTGGAGGGCACAGGAATCCAAATTGCCCAGCAAGCCCTGACGCAGACCTTCCTCCACTGGGGACTGCACGCATGGAGCATCTACGTGGTGGTCGGACTGTCCATCGCCTATGCGGTCCACCGCCGCGGACGCCCCGTGTCCATCCGTTGGGCGCTGGAGCCACTCCTCGGGGACCGGGTGCGCGGGCGCTGGGGAGACGCCATCGACGTCGTCGCGCTAGTTGGGACGCTTTTCGGAGTTGCGACCTCACTCGGGTTGGGCGTGTTGCAGATGTCTGCCGGGCTTGATACCGCCAATATTGCTGAGGCAACGGAATTTACCCAGATCGCCCTGATTCTCTGCATTACTGCGCTCACTGTCGTATCGGTGGTTTCCGGCGTTGGCAGGGGCATGAAATGGCTCTCTAACATCAACCTCGTACTTGCTGGCCTGCTTTTGCTCGTGGTGCTGTTCGCCGGGCCAACCCTGTTCCTGTTGCGGGAGTTTGTCCAGTCGATCGGTAACTACCTGCAGAACGTGGTCGGGCTGACGTTCAACACGCTCGCGTTCACCGGCGCTGAAGGCGAAGCCTGGCAGTCGGCGTGGACCACCTTCTACTGGGGCTGGTGGATTTCCTGGGCACCCTTTGTCGGCATCTTCATTGCCCGGATCTCGAAGGGACGCACGGTGCGCCAATTCGTCGCCGGAGTTCTGCTGGTGCCCACTTTGTTGGGATTTCTCTGGTTCTCGGTTCTTGGCGGTTCCGCGCTCTACCGTGAGCTTTTCGGCCAGGGCGGTCTGGTGGGCGAGGACGGCTCCGTTGACACCAACAACGCGCTCTTCGCCCTGCTCACCGAGCTCCCGGGAGGGTCGGTACTGCTGATTGGCGCGATCATCCTCATTGCCATTTTCTTCATCACCTCCGCAGATTCCGGTGCTCTGGTCATGAGTATGATTTCCACCGGTGGGAATCCGGACCCGAAGGCGTGGATCCGGGCATTCTGGGCTGTGCTGACAGCACTAGTGGCTATCGCGCTGCTTCTGACCGGAACGGACGGACTCGGCGCCATCCAGACAGTAGCCATCCTGACAGCGCTGCCCTTCAGCGTCGTCATGCTGTTGATGTGCGTATCCACGGCAAAGGCATTCCACGCCGAGCACGAAGCGGTCCTGCGAAGGCAGCAGGTACGTGCAAGCAGCGCCCTGGCGGACCAAGTCCACTCCGAGGTGCAGGAACAGTTGGCCGGGTACGACGACGACGGCGCGGCGACGGGACAAGGCGGCAGACCCGGTGTTGGCGCTCGCGCTACGGCCCGCCGTGGTCTCATCCCAAGACGCAGACCATCACAGCCGTAGTGATCTGAGGTAGCCCGAGGTGCCGGGCGTCCGCTTCCCAGCGGGCGCCTGGCAGCCCGTCCGCAGGAGCGTGCATTAGGTCTGGTTTTCCGCAGCGCCTAGACTGGGGGGAGGGTGTGCACTGTAGCCGCCAACATTTCCCGCAGTTGACACTGAATTGAGTAATTACGCATGTCTGAAACCACAGGCAACACGGCTGTTCGCAGCGACCTCCGCAACGTAGCCATCGTGGCGCACGTTGACCACGGCAAGACGACCCTGGTCGACGCCATGCTCAAGCAGACCAACTCCTTCGCGGCGCACAACCACCTCGAGGACCGCGTCATGGACTCCGGCGACCTGGAGCGCGAAAAGGGCATCACCATCCTGGCGAAGAACACCACGGTGGCCTACAACGGACCGTCCTCCAAGGGCGAAACCATCACCATCAACGTGATCGACACCCCCGGCCACGCCGANNGTCAACAAGACCGACCGCCCCGACGCCCGGATCGACGAGGTAGTCCACGAATCGATGGATCTGCTCCTGGGCTTGGCTTCAGACCTCGCCGACGAGGTTCCCGACCTCGACCTGGACAAGATCCTGGAAGTACCGGTTGTCTATGCCGCAGCCAAGGTTGGCCGCGCATCGCTGGAGCAGCCCGCCGACGGTAGCGCCCCGGACAACGAAGACCTGGAACCGCTGTTCAAGACCATCATCGAGCACATTCCCGCCCCCACCTACAACCCGAACGGTGTCCTGCAGGCGCACGTCACCAACTTGGACGCCTCACCGTTCCTGGGCCGGCTGGCATTGCTGCGCATCTACAACGGCACCCTGCGCAAGGGCCAGACTGTCGCCTGGGCTCGGGCGAACGGTGAGCTCAAGAACGTGAAGATCACCGAACTGCTGGCGACCAAGGCCCTGGACCGCGTGCCGACTGACTCGGCCGGACCGGGCGAGATCGTCGCGGTAGCCGGTATCGAGGAAATCACCATCGGCGAGACCCTCACCGACGCCGATAACCCGCAGCCGCTTCCGCTGATCACCGTTGACGACCCGGCGATCTCAATGACCATCGGTATCAACACCTCGCCGCTCGCCGGCCGGGTCAAGGGTGCCAAAGTCACGGCCCGCCAGGTCAAGGACCGCCTCGACAAAGAGCTCATCGGTAACGTTTCCATCCGGGTGCTTCCCACGGAACGTCCCGACGCGTGGGAAGTCCAGGGCCGCGGCGAGCTGGCGCTGGCCATCCTCGTAGAGCAGATGCGCCGCGAAGGGTTCGAACTCACCGTCGGCAAGCCGCAGGTTGTCACCCGGACCGTGGACGGCAAAATCCACGAGCCGATGGAGCACATGACCATTGACGTGCCCGAGGAGTACCTCGGTGCGGTAACGCAGCTCATGGCGGCGCGTAAAGGCCGGATGACGAACATGGCGAACCACGGTACGGGGTGGTGCCGGATGGAATTCATCGTCCCAGCCCGCGGGCTGATCGGTTTCCGCACCAAGTTCCTCACGGACACCCGCGGCGCCGGCATCGCGTCGTCGATCTCGGAAGGCTACGAGCCGTGGGCTGGGCCGATCGAATACCGCACCAACGGTTCCATGATCGCGGACCGCGCAGGCGTGGTGACGCCGTTCGCCATGATCAACCTGCAGGAACGCGGATCCTTCTTCGTCCGGCCGACCGCCGAGGTGTACGAGGGCATGATCGTCGGCGAGAACCCGCGCGCCGAGGACATGGACGTCAACCCGGCCAAGGAGAAGAAGCTCACCAACGTGCGCTCCTCCACGGGCGACGAGCTCGAGCGGCTGATCCCCGCCAAGCAGATGTCCATGGAGCAGGCGTTGGAGTTCTGCGCCGGCGACGAGTGCCTCGAGGTGACCCCGTCTGCCGTCCGCATCCGCAAGGTCACGCTCAACGGCAACGACCGAGCTAAGGAACGCAACCGCGCCAAGCGCAACTGAGTGGTGACGGGCCGGTGCGCCGGCCCGTCAGAACCACCAGACCGCGAGCCAGCCGACGCCGGACCACAGCGCCGCCCACAGCAGGCTCGCGAACGTGCCCACGATGAAGAGCTCGCCCGTCCGGGGCGTGTCGGAGGTGGCGAGGTCCGCGTAGCGGCCGAGGCCCTTGACGGCCAGCACCATGGCGATGCCCGCCGGGAATCCCGTCACGATGCAGGCGTA
>DGBL01000130.1:0-12219 GCA_002384315.1 Micrococcaceae bacterium UBA4005
GAAGGACTTCATGGCGATGACCACGAGGGAGGTCCCGACGGCGATGGACATCGGCAGCCCGCCCAGCAGGGCGAGGGCGGGAACAACGAGGAAACCGCCGCCAGCGCCCACCAGCCCGGTCACAAGTCCCACGACGGCGCCGTCCAGGATGATGCGGAACAGCGGGAAGTCGCCGTGGTCCTGGGGTTTGCCGTCGGCCCCGGTCTTGGTGCGCCGTCCGCGCAGCATAGCAATCGAGGTGGCGATCATCATCAGCGCGAAAGCAAGCAGCAGGATCTCTCCGGGAATGTGGCCGCCCAGCAATCCGCCGCCGAAAGCGCCTGCCATTCCGGCGGCACCGAAAATGAGGCCAGTTCGCCATTTGACCCGCCCGCCGCGGGCATGGCTGATGACGCTCACGGCGGAAGTTACCCCGACGACGAAGAGCGAGGCCGCGATGGCTTCTTTCGGCTCAAAACCGGCTACATACACCAGGATCGGCACCGTGAGGATGGACCCGCCTCCGCCAAGGACGCCCAGGGAAAGGCCGATCACGATGGACAATGCGAGGACGACGAGCAGGTTGAGAGTCATGCGGGTCCGTTTCATGGATTACAAAGGGCTACCACGATCTTGGCATATACCCCCCGGGGTACGCAAAAACCCTAGGGGGTATAAATCTCCGGCCCTGCGGGTGGGGGGGGGTGACCGTGTCACCAACCCCGGGCGGCCCATTGCGAGAGGTCGCCGCGCTCAGCGCCAAGGGTCGTCCCGTTGCCGTGGCCGGGATGGACCACCGTGTCATCCGGAAGGACGTCGAAGACGCGTTCAGTGACATCGTGGAGGAGCTGGGCGAAACGCGCCGGGTCCTGCTGCGTGTTCCCCAGACCTCCGGGGAAGAGGGAATCGCCGGTGAACACATGCGCCGGGCCCCCACTGTCCCGGGCGAGAAGGGCGACCGAGCCGGGTGTGTGCCCGCGGAGGGAGATCACCTCAAGGCAGAACCCATCCAGTTGGAGGACTTGACCATGTCGCAGGGGATGGTCGACGGGAACGGGGAGGTCAGCGGCGTCCTGTGCTCCTGCGGCGGCAGCGGCACCGGTGGACGTGACGATGGCTTCCAGGGCACGGACGTGATCCCAATGAGAATGGGTAGTCACCACCATCCGGAGAGTAGCGGCGTTTTCGGCGTCAGCCGAACCCCGTGCCAGCAGGTCCGTGATGGCTGGAGCGTCATCGGCGGCGTCGATCAGTACCTGGTCCCCCGAACCCCGTGCGGTGAGCAGATACACGTTATTGTCCATCTCGGAGACAGAAATGCGTCGGATCGTGAGGGCGGAAAGCTCGGTGATGTCATCCATGGGCATAGTCTAGGTGCAGGAAAAATTCGAGCAACAGCTGAGCGAAACGTAGCTGTGCGGGTCATGGCGGCGCGGGAGGTAGCGGGGATGGCAGAAGGTATTCCAGCATGGCTGGCGGTCAATCCGTCGAGTTCGGTGCCGCCGTTCGAACAACTGCGCTTGGCGATCCTTGACGCCGCCAACAGTGGGCGCGCTCCGGTGGGCACCCGGCTACCGCCGGTGCGCGCGCTCGCGGCCCACATTGGTGTGGCGGTCAACACAGCAGCTCGCGCGTATCGGGAACTGGAACAAGCGGGGATCGTGGAGACGAGGTCCAGGGCAGGCACTGTGGTCGCCGCGGCCGGGGACGAGACCCGCCGGCGGGGGGCGCAGGCTGCGGCAGCGTATGCGCAGGTGGTGCTCGAACTGGGAATCTCCGATAAAGATGCCCTGGCCTATGTGCAGGCGGCGTTGCGCCGAGCGTGAACGGCCCCGGCTGGCGCCCGGGAGGACGCGGAGGGTCATGGATTCGAAGATGTTTTCGAAGGGATTCTCACCTAGAGTGGACTGGTGCCTATCGCAAAGCCGCTGGAGCAGCAGACCCCCACGCCCGATGTCCACCGCCCGGACCTTTCGCGCCTGATTGTCAAGGGCGCCCGCGAACATAACCTGCGCAACGTTGACCTCGACCTACCGCGCGACTCCCTGATCGTCTTCACCGGATTGTCTGGCTCCGGGAAGTCGTCACTGGCCTTCGATACGATCTTCGCTGAGGGCCAGCGCCGATACGTTGAATCGCTCTCCGCGTATGCCCGACAGTTCCTGGGCCAGGTGGACAAGCCCGACGTCGACTTCATCGAAGGACTCTCCCCAGCGGTATCGATCGACCAGAAGTCCACCAGCAAGAACCCTCGATCCACGGTGGGAACTATCACCGAGATCTATGACTACATGCGTCTGCTGTGGGCGCGTGTAGGCCGCCCGCACTGCCCGGAGTGCGGCGAGCCGGTGGCCCGGCAGACTCCCCAACAGATTGTCGACCAACTCCTGGAGCTTGAGGGCGGCACCCGGTTCCAGGTGCTGGCTCCTGTGGTGCGGGGCCGGAAGGGAGAGTTCGTCGACCTCTTCCAGGAACTCACCACCAAGGGGTACTCCCGGGCGCGGGTGGACGGCACCGTGATTCAGCTCTCGGAACCGCCGAAACTCGGCAAGCAGTTCAAACACACCATCGAAGTGATTGTCGACCGACTGGTGATCAAGGACGGAATGCGCCAGCGGCTAACGGACTCGGTGGAGACCGCACTCAAACTCGCGGACGGCCGGCTCCTGGCCGAATTCGTGGACCTGCCGGAGGACGACGCGAAACGATTGCGCGCATTTTCCGAGAACCTTGCATGCCCCAACGAGCATCCGCTGGCCATCGACGAAGTCGAACCGCGCTCCTTCTCCTTCAACAATCCCTTCGGTGCCTGCCAGGCCTGCACGGGCCTCGGCACCAAACTGGAGGTCGATGAGGACCTGATTATCCCCAACCCCGACCTCAGCCTTGCCGAGGGGGCGATCGCCCCCTGGTCCCTTGGCACCGCAACCACACAGTACTGGACCAGGCTGCTCGCCGGGCTGGCTGACGAACTCGATTTCTCCCTCGACGTGCCCTGGCGGAAGCTTCCTGAACGCGCCCGGGATGCGGCGCTCTTCGGCAAGGACCACAAGGTCGTTGTCCAGTACCGCAACAGATTCGGCCGGGAACGCAAGTACAGCACCGGTTTCGAAGGCGCCGTGCAGTACATCCAGCGCAAGCACCTCGAGACGGAATCCGAGAACGCCCGGGACCGGTACGAGGAATACATGCGCGAAATCCCGTGCCCGTCATGCGGTGGGGCACGGTTGAACCCAGCCTCGCTCTCCGTGCTCGTGAACGGAAAGTCGATCGCGGAAGTCGCAGCGATGCCCATGCGCGACTGCAGCGTCTTCCTGAACCACCTGGTGCTCACGGGCCGGGAAGCACAGATTGCGCACCAGGTGCTGAAGGAAATCCAGGCCCGGCTAACATTCCTGCTCGACGTCGGCCTCGAATACCTCAACCTGGAACGCGCCGCGGGCACGCTTTCCGGCGGCGAGGCCCAACGGATCCGCCTGGCCACCCAGATCGGTTCGGGACTAGTGGGGGTGCTCTACGTCCTGGACGAGCCATCGATCGGCCTGCATCAGCGCGACAACCGCAGGCTCATTGAGACTCTTGTGCGGCTGCGGAACCTGGGAAACACGCTGATCGTCGTCGAGCATGACGAGGACACAATCCACGAAGCTGACTGGATCGTCGACATCGGACCCGGCGCGGGCGAGCACGGGGGAGAGGTGGTCCACTCCGGGTCGCTCGAGGACTTGTTGGCCAATGAGCGCTCCATCACCGGCGACTACCTTGCAGGCAGGCGTTCGATAGAAATTCCTGCAACCCGGCGCAAGGTGGACAAATCCCGGCAACTCAAAGTGGTCGGCGCGCGTGAGCATAACCTCCGAAAGATCGATGTAGCGTTCCCGCTAGGGGTGCTCACGGCTGTCACCGGTGTCAGCGGTTCCGGCAAGTCCACGCTGGTCAACGACATCCTCTACAAGGTCCTGGCCAACAAGCTCAACGGTGCCAAGCAGGTAGCTGGACGGCACAAGCAAATCAACGGTCTGGAACACCTGGACAAGGTGATCCACGTGGATCAGAGCCCTATCGGGCGGACCCCCCGTTCGAATCCTGCCACCTACACCGGCGTTTTTGACCATATCCGGAAACTATTCGCCCAGACTACCGAGGCGAAAGTGCGCGGGTACCAGCCCGGCAGGTTCTCCTTCAATGTCAAGGGCGGCAGATGCGAGGCATGCTCGGGCGACGGAACACTCAAAATCGAGATGAACTTCCTCCCGGACGTCTACGTACCTTGCGAAGTGTGCCACGGTGCGCGATACAACCGGGAGACACTGGAAGTGCATTACAAGGGGAAAACCATTGCGGATGTCCTTGCAATGTCCATCGAAGAGGGCGCCGAGTTCTTTGCGGCCTTCGCCCCGATAGCCCGGCACCTCCAGACCCTGGTGGATGTGGGGCTCGGCTATGTGCGCCTGGGGCAGCCGGCAACTACGCTCTCGGGTGGTGAGGCCCAACGCGTCAAACTTGCCAGCGAACTGCAAAAACGCTCCAACGGGCGCAGTATCTATGTCCTGGACGAACCCACCACGGGACTGCACTTTGAGGACATCCGCAAACTGCTGATCGTGCTGCAGAGTTTGGTGGACAAAGGCAATTCGGTGATCACCATCGAACATAACCTCGACGTGATCAAAAGCGCCGACTGGGTGATAGACCTCGGGCCCGACGGCGGTTCCGGTGGAGGCGAAGTGATTGCCACCGGCACGCCGGAGCAGGTTTCGCGCAATCCCCGAAGCTACACCGGAACGTTCCTGGCCGAGACCCTCCAGACCCGGTAGGTATATTCCTGAAGCGGAATACCGTTTTCCGCCCGGCCCGCCGGTTGTGGGAAACTTGGCCGGTGATCATCTCCCCGCTGCTGGTACTGTTCGACCTCGATGGAACAGTAGTCGACCCGGCAGGCGTGATCACCGGCGGAATCAGCGCCGCTCTCTCCGAGCATGGGCTTGCGGTCCCCGCACCCGCCCAACTCCAGCGCATGGTCGGTCCGGCATTAGTGAGCGGTCTGCGCGAGATCGCCAGCGTGCCCGAGACGCTGATCGCGCAGGTGGTGCACACTTACCGTGCGGGCTATCGCAGCCATGGCATGGCGGCCAGCAGCCCATACCCCGGTATCGCCGAGTGTCTGGGCTCCTTGGCTGAGAACGGCGTAGTCTGCGTGATCGCTACGCAAAAACCGCAATGGCTCGCGGAGGAACTCCTGCAGATCCAAGGTCTGCGGCATTTCTTCCGGTCCGTGCACGGCTCGCCGCGAGATGAGCAGGAAGCTGCCGCGCTGGAAGGGAAAACGACCATCATCGCTGCCGCGCTGAACGCCCATGAAGGCACTTTCGCCCAGGCCGTGATGGTCGGCGACCGCCGCCACGACGTCGAGGGGGCCGCCCGTAACGGACTGGAGTGCATCGGAGTGGATTGGGGCTTCGCTGCAGCCGGGGAACTGGAATCCGCTGGCGCGAGAACGGTCGTATCGAGCGTCCGTGAGTTGCAGGAGGAACTCCATGGGCGTCTATGATCTGACCCGGTCGACCACGCGCGGACTGATAGCCGGATTGTGCCGGCCGACGGTTCAGGGACTGGACAACGTGCCACGGACCGGCCCGCTGATCGTGGCAGCCAACCATCTGTCCTTCCTGGACAGTGTGTTGATCCAGGCCCTGATGCCGCGACCGGTGGCGTTCTTCGCGAAAGCAGAATATTTCACCGGCGCGGGGCTGAAAGGCCAGCTTATGAAGTCATTTTTCACCGGTGTCGGCTCGATCCCGGTCCAACGCGGTGAGCAGGCGGCCAGCGTGCAGGCGCTGAAGACGTTGCTGGAACTCATCGACGTAGGCCAGGGCGTGGGGATCTATCCGGAGGGCACCCGTTCCCGCGACGGACTGCTCTACCGGGGACGGACCGGGGTGGGATGGTTGGCCCTCACCACCGGCGCGCCGGTGCTCCCGGTGGGACTGATAGGAACGGAGCGCCTCCAACCGGCCGGAAGCAAGGGGATCCGGCCGCAGCATTTCACCATGCGCATCGGCACGCCCCTGGTGTTCGCGAAGACCGGACCCAACCATTCCCTCCCGGCACGCCGTGAAGCCACTGACGCCATCATGGATGCCATCGCGGCTCTCAGCGGCCAAGAGCGAGCTTCCGGCTACAACCAGACCAAACCGACGGAATAACCCCCGCTATACACACGCGCCATAAACCTGCGCCGCCCCGACCCCCGAGTGCGTCCGGGCGGGCCAGCCGCCAGGACGCCGACGGTTACCCCCGTAGAATTGTGAGGTGGCCAATCCAGCGAGTTACCGACCGTTGCCGGGGGAAATCCCGCAGGGACCGGGCGTCTACCGGTTCCGCGACCAGCACCGCCGGGTAATTTACGTCGGGAAGGCCAAGAACCTACGTTCCCGGCTGAATTCCTACTTTGCAAACCCGCAGTCGCTCATGCCGCGCACCAAGGCCATGGTCTTTACCGCAGACAGTGTGGAGTGGACCGTGGTCGGCAGCGAGCTGGAGGCTCTGCAGCTCGAATACACGTGGATCAAGGAGTTCGCTCCACGGTTCAACGTGATGTTCCGGGATGACAAGTCCTACCCCTATCTCGCGGTGACGATGGGGGAGAAGGTTCCCCGGGTGCAGGTTATGCGCGGAGAGAAGAAACGCGGTACCCGATATTTCGGTCCGTTCTACCCCGCGAAGGCCATCCGTGAAACGGTCGACACGCTGCTGCGGGTATTTCCGGTACGAACCTGCAGCGCCGGGGTGTTCAAGCGCGCCGAACGGACAGGAAGACCTTGTCTGCTCGGGTACATCGACAAATGTTCTGCCCCATGTGTTGGGCGGATCTCCATCGATGACCACAAGGCGTTGGCTGGCCAGTTCTGTGATTTCATGTCCGGGGAGGCCACCCGCTTCATCACCGGGCTGGAACAGGAGATGACAGCGGCGGCAGTGCGGCTGGACTACGAATCAGCCGGTCGCCTGCGTGACGATATCGCCGCGCTGCGGCGGGTCTTCGAGCGTAACGCGGTGGTGCTCGCCGAGGACACGGATGCGGACATTTTCGCCCTGGAGGAGGACGAACTGGAGGCGGCGATCCAGGTGTTCCATGTGCGCGGTGGGAGGATCCGCGGGCAGCGGGGGTGGGTTGTCGAAAAGGTTGAGGACATGGGTACGGCCGATTTGGTCGAGCACCTGCTGCAGCAGGTGTACGGCGAAGCGGCCGGCAGTAACGAGCGGCTCCCGCGAGAGGTCCTGGTGCCGGTGCTGCCGGCGAACCACCAGCAGATGTCCGAATGGCTCCGGGGGCTGCGCGGCGCGCGGGTTGATATCCGGGTCCCGGCACGCGGGGACAAGGCAACCCTGCTGAAAACCGTGGCGCAGAACGCAGCCGATGCATTCCGGCTGCACAAAAGCCGGCGCGCCGGTGACCTGACAACCCGGTCGGCTGCGCTCCAGGCACTGCAGCAGGCGCTGGGGCTTCCACACCCACTCCTGCGTATCGAGTGCTTCGATATTTCCCATGTGCAGGGCACAAACGTCGTTGCCTCGATGGTGGTTGTGGAGGACGGGCTGCCGCGCAAAGCGGAGTATCGGAGGTTTTCCATCACCGGCGAGGCAGCCCGGGACGATACCTCCTCGATGTACAACGTGATCTCCCGCCGCTTCCGGAATCACCGGGCCGGGGCAGCGCCCACGGACCCAGCGGTGGAACATGAGGCAGCAGTGGTGCCCGACGACGTCGTCGTCCTCGGCGCGCCCCGGACCGATACAACCACTCCAACCCCACGCGGACGGTTCGCTTACCCACCAAATCTCGTGGTGGTTGACGGTGGCCCGCCCCAGGTTGCCGCTGCGGCCCGGGCGCTCGCCGATCTCGGAATTGAGGACGTGTGTGTGGTGGGACTGGCAAAACGATTGGAGGAGGTCTGGCTCCCCGGCGACGAATTCCCGGTGATTCTCCCGCGAGCCTCCGAAGGGTTGTACCTGCTGCAGCGCATCCGCGACGAAGCGCACCGATTCGCGCTGGCGTTCCACCGGCAGAAACGCGGACGGTCCATGACAGCCTCCGCACTTGACGAGATTCCCGGACTCGGACCTGCTAAACGCGCAGCCTTGCTGAAGCACTTCGGGTCCGTGCGGAAACTGCGAGGAGCCAGTCTTGAGGAGTTATGCGAGGTTCCAGGGGTGGGCCCGAGACTTGCCCGAAGCGTCCGGGATGCGCTCGCCATGCCGCCCGGCGAGGGCGAGCCGGCGGCGGTAAACACCGTGACCGGCGAGCTGCTCGATTCTTAGCTAGGGTGGATGCTGGGGGCCGCGCGACGCCGGTCCGCCCGGTAGGTTTTGTGACTGTACCGCAGATGCTGAGAGACCGGATTGGATCTCCATGACAGACCCTGAATCGCTGACGCCGGTCAAGCCCGCCGAGTCGGAATTGCTGGTCGTTACCGGCATGTCCGGCGCCGGTCGGAGCACTGCCGCGAACGCGCTTGAAGACCATGGCTGGTATGTGGTGGAGAATCTGCCGCCGCTGATGCTCAGTACCCTCACGGACCTGGTGGCGCGCATGCCGCACTCTATTCCCAAGCTGGCCGTGGTGATCGACGTGCGCAGCAAGGAGCTCTTCGCCGATATCAAGGTCGCGCTCGAGGGGTTGCTGGCCGCTGGAGTGAATTACCGGGTGCTGTTCCTCGATGCAGACGATCCCGTGCTGGTGCGGCGCTTCGAGCAGGGGCGTCGGCCACACCCGCTGCAGGGCGATGGAAGCATCCTTGACGGGATCGCCACCGAACGCGAAGTCCTCAAGGAACTGAAGCACAATTCCGATCTCGTCGTGGACACTACCCAGCTGAACGTCCACGCTTTGGCCACCGCTGTTACCGAGCTGTTTTCCGATTCCGGGCCCATCCTGCTGCGGCTGAACGTCATGAGTTTCGGCTTCAAATACGGGTTGCCCGTGGACGCCAACTTCGTTGCGGACGTGCGCTTTATCCCGAACCCCCATTGGGTGCCCGCGCTTCGCCCGCATACAGGCCTCGATGCGCCTGTTCGCGACTACGTGCTCGCAGCCGAAGGGGCCGCCGAATTCGTGAACCGCTACGTTCATGCCCTGGTGCCCGTCCTGAACGGCTACCGCCGCGAGAACAAGCACTATGCAACGATCGCGGTGGGCTGTACCGGAGGCAAGCACCGCTCCGTGGCGGTCACTGAGGAAATAGCTCAGCGTCTCGCGCAGCTACCCGGGATTGAGGTGGCTTCCCACCACCGCGACCTCGGACGCGAATAATGGTGCTCTTTTCGGGGTCCATCCCCCAGATTCCGCTGCCCACGGCGTCCCGTCGTGTGGGAGTTACCGGCGAGAATGCGCCAGCCGTCGTCGCGTTGGGCGGTGGTCACGGGCTCTCGGCGTCATTGTCGGCGCTGCGGTTGCTGACCCAGGAGCTCACCGCCGTCGTCACGGTCGCCGACGACGGCGGATCTTCGGGCCGGCTGCGGCGGGAACTGGGCGTGCTCCCTCCAGGAGACTTGCGCATGGCGCTCGCAGCCCTCTGCGACGATACCGACTGGGGCCGCACCTGGCGGGACGTGATGCAGCATCGCTTCAGCTCCAGGAACGGGGTGGAAGGATCGCTGGACAACCATGCTGTTGGCAATTTGCTCATCGTTACCCTGTGGGAACTTCTGGGGGACCCGGTGGCGGGGCTGCAGTGGGCTGGAGCGTTGCTGGGGGCGCGCGGAACGGTGCTGCCGATGGCCAGCGTGCCGCTCACCATCGAAGGAGACATCCTCACCGAGGATCAGGGTTCCTTGCGGATGCATACGGTCCACGGTCAGGCGAACCTTGCGGTTGCCGCGGATATCGGCAACGTCAGTGCCGTCCGGCTACTGCCCGAAGATGCCCCGGCCTGCGCGGAAGCGGTTTCAGCGATCGACGCCGCGGACTGGGTGATCCTCGGACCCGGATCCTGGTATACCTCCGTACTGCCACATCTGCTCCTGCCCGGCTTGCGGGAGGCGTTGTGCCGGACTCCGGCGAAACGGTGCCTGACTATGAACCTGGCCAACGACACCAGGGAAACACAGGGGATGAACGCTGTTGACCATCTGGCGGTCATCAAGCGCGTCGCCCCGAATTTTCGCGTGGATGTGGTTCTGGCCGATCCGAAGGTCGTCGCTGACCGGCCGGGATTCGAGGCGGCTGTTGCCGACATGGGCGGGCGCGCGGTGTTCGGTAGAGTGGGATCTTCCACGGGAAAACCGGTGCACGACCCGCTACGGCTAGCAACTTCCTATAACGACATGTTTGCAGAGAACTAAGAGAACTCGGAGTGTATTTGTGGCGCTGACCGCGGACGTCAAAGAGGAGCTGTCCCATCTTGAAGTCAAAAAGTCGTCGGTACGCAAAGCCGAAGTCTCGGCTCTGCTCCGTTTTGCGGGCGGGCTACACATCATTTCGGGACGAATCGTCGTCGAAGCAGAAGTCGACCTCGCCTCCACAGCCAGGCGGCTCCGGGCCGCTATCGCCGAAGTGTACGGGCACAGCTGCGAGATTATCGTCGTGACCGGCAACGGACTCAAGCGCGGCAACCGGTACGTGATCCGGGTGGTACGCGACGGAGAGTCCCTTGCCAGACAGACTGGACTGCTGGATTCGCGCGGGCGCCCGGTCCGCGGTCTGCCATCCGCCGTCGTCAACGGCTCGACGTCCGACGCCGAAGCAGCCTGGCGGGGAGCATTCCTGGCACACGGCTCCCTGACGGAGCCCGGGCGTTCCTCGGCGCTGGAGGTCACCTGCCCGGGCCCTGAGTCGGCGCTGGCGCTGGTGGGGGCCGCGCGCCGGTTGGGTATCGCAGCAAAAGCACGCGACGTGCGGGGAGTCGATCGGGTAGTGATCCGCGACGGCGACGCTATTGCAGCGCTGCTGACCCGGATGGGCGCCCACGACGCGCTCATGGTGTGGGAAGAGCGGCGCATGCGCAAGGAAATCCGTGCGACCGCAAACCGGTTGGCCAACTTCGACGACGCGAATCTACGCCGGTCCGCCCAAGCTGCTGTCGCGGCCGGGGCGCGGGTCGAACGCGCCCTGGAGATCCTCGGCGGTACTGTGCCGGAGCATTTGCGCTACGCGGGGGAACTGCGCGTCGGGCACAAGGAAGCCAGCCTCGACGAACTCGGGCGGCTGGCCGATCCTCCCATGACTAAGGACGCTATCGCGGGGCGGATCCGCCGGCTTCTGGCAATGGCGGATAAACGTGCGCAGGACGTCGGAATCCCGGGCACCGACGCGAATGTGACCGCCGACATGTTGGACGAATGAGAACAGTGCATAGGATGGAAGAACAAGGTCCCTGTCGAGACGACGGGGCGCCGGTACATTGATCTGCCGCATCGGTCTATAGCGTTGTGCCGGCCATGCAACCGACTACCTGGAGGAATCCGTGAGCCAGTACGTATTGCCAGAACTCAACTACGACTATGCGGCGCTCGAGCCGCACATCTCGGCGCGCATCATGGAGCTTCACCACAGCAAGCACCACGCCGCATACGTCAAGGGCGCGAACGATGCGCTGGAGCAGCTTGCGGAGGCCCGGTCCAAGGGCGAGTTCGGTAACATTCCGAAGCTTTCCAAAGACCTTGCGTTCCACCTGGGCGGGCACACTAACCACTCAATTTTCTGGAACAACCTCTCCCCGGAGGGAGGAGATAAGCCGGTCGGCGAGCTGGCGGCGGCCCTTGATGACGCATTCGGATCTTTCGACGCGTTCCGCGGACACTTCAATGCGGCGGCCCTGAGCCTGCAGGGTTCGGGCTGGGCCGTGCTGGCGTTCGAACCGCTCGGGGGAAACATTGTCATTGAGCAGCTGTTCGACCAGCAGGGCAACGTGCCCGTCGGCACCATCCCACTGTTGATGCTGGATATGTGGGAACACGCCTTCTACCTTGACTATGTCAACGTGAAGGCTGATTACGTCAAGGCGTTCTGGAACCTGGTGAACTGGGATGACGTCGCCGCCCGGCTCGCGGCCGCGCAGACCGGCGCAGCATCCCTCATCACGCCCGGCCGCTAGTAAAAGTCGCCGTAACCTTCGGGTGCGGGAACCACCAGCCGCATCCTGGGTGAGTATGGTTGAAGCCGTGCGGGAGAGCTGACTCCCCGCACGGCTTCGCCCGGAGCGTCCACGCTGCGCCGCCGCACGGGACCTTGGTGCGAGA
>DGBL01000130.1:12272-12623 GCA_002384315.1 Micrococcaceae bacterium UBA4005
CCCGAGGCACTTGCACACCTGCTGAAGTATGACTCCGTGACCGGCCGGCTTGGCGTGAGCGTCGAGGCGAAGGACGGAAACCTGATCGTCGATGGCAAGGCCATCAAAGTCCTCGCGGAGCGCGACCCGGCCAACCTGCCGTGGGCCGATCTCGGTGTCGATATTGTTATTGAATCCACCGGTTTCTTCACCAAGGCTGTAGACGCGCAGAAGCACATTGATGCTGGCGCCAAGAAAGTACTGATCTCCGCTCCCGCCTCGGGTGAGGACATCACGATCGTCCTCGGCGTCAACGACGCCCTCTACGACCCTGAGAACCACCACATCATTTCCAACGCCTCCTGCACCACC
>DGBL01000144.1 GCA_002384315.1 Micrococcaceae bacterium UBA4005
GAAAGTGTATGGCCAGGCCTCAGTCGGGGCCCCGCCGATGTCCGTGCCACATCTGGATACACGGTTCGTCAACGGGGAACGGTCCCTTCTTTTCGGGCCGTATGCAGGTTTTTCCACGAAGTTTCTCAAACGCGGATCCTTCTTGGACCTGCCCAGCTCGATCAGGATCTCAAACATCGTGCCGATGCTCGCCGTGGCCAAGGACAACATGCCCCTGACGAAATATCTCATTTCCGAGGTGCTCAAGAACCGTGAAGCGAAGAGCCGTTCGCTGAGCGAATTCGTACCATCCGCCGATGGCAGCACTTGGGAACTAATTTCTGCCGGGCAACGTGTACAAGTCATCAAGAAGGCCCCCGGAAAGGGCGGAATTCTGCAGTTTGGCACTGAAGTCATTACGTCAGCGGACGGTTCGGTGGGAGCGCTACTTGGCGCTTCACCAGGTGCATCCACGGCGGCTCCGATCATGCTTGAGGTACTCCGGCGCTGCTTCCCTACGAAGATCGCTTCATGGGAATCGGCACTGCGCGAGATCATCCCGGGCTATGGTGCGAAACTCAATGAGAATCCTTCCCTGGCGGCGGAAATCCAGTCAATGACCGATAAAGTTCTCAAACTCAGCTAACTGTTGGCTGCGTCCGGCACCGTACATAAGGCAGGCACATGTTCCGTCTGGCGCACCTCTCGCTGGGAAACCGGGCACTGATCGCCTTGATTACCATTTTTGCTTCCGTGTTCGGTGTGATCACGATGGGATCCCTTAAACAGGAACTGATCCCTTCCCTTGAGTTTCCCCAGATCACCGTCCTATCCTCGGTACCCGGGGCCTCTCCGGAATACCTCGACAAGCAGGTAAGCGAGCCACTGGAAAGCGCACTCAACGGCGTTGAGGGGTTGGAGTCATCCGCCGCGACTTCCCGGACCGGTGTGTCCACCGTGAACCTCATGTTCGTGTACGGGACAGACCTTGACCGCGCCCGGGCGCAGGTCGACCGCGCTATTTCGGCGGTGCGCTCCACGCTGCCCGACGGCGTTGAACCCCAAGCCGTGGCCGGAAGCATCAGCGACCTTCCGATCGTGTTCATGGCTGTTTCGGCGGACGGCACGCTCAGTGAGCTCAACGAAAAATTGACCCGGCTGACCGTGCCGAGGATCCAGAAAATCGACGGAGTGCGCTCCGCCGACGTCACCGGCGGGGCACGGCAGCATATATCGATCCTGCCCCGCGATACGGCGCTGCAGGATAACGGCCTCACCGTCGCTGACATCGCCGAAACCCTGAAAAACAACGGTGCATTGTTCCCGGTGGGCGCCCTAGTGGAAGATCAGCGTTCCCTCACGATCCAGGCGGGCAGCCCAGTCAACTCGCTGGAGGATATTGGAGCTCTGCCTGTCCTGCCCACTGAAGCTACTGCAGCACCGGAGTCGCCCCCGGTAACCATTGGGGAGGTGGCCGATGTCGCCATCAGCGATGACGCGGCGACCTCGATCACGCGCACCAACGGGGTAGAGACCCTCGCGCTGACCGTCACGAAAATTCCGGCCGGGGACACGGTGGAGATATCAAAAGCGGTCTCCGCACTGTTACCTGCCCTCGAGGCTGAGCTAGGCGATTCCGCCAAGATCACGGTCATTTTCGACCAGGCGCCCTTCATCGAGCGCTCCATCAATAACCTCACAACCGAAGGGCTGCTCGGCCTCGGCTTCGCGGTCCTCGTCATCCTGGTCTTCCTGCTCTCGGTCCGCTCGACCCTGGTCACGGCGATATCCATTCCGTTGTCACTGCTGGTGACGTTCATCGGTCTGTCCACCGCAGGGTACTCGCTGAATATTCTCACCCTCGGAGCCTTGACCATCGCGATCGGCCGGGTTGTCGATGATTCGATCGTAGTCATCGAGAACATCAAGCGGCATCTCGGATACGGGGAACCCAAACGCGAAGCGATTCTCACCGCGGTACAAGAAGTTGCCGGGGCCATTACGGCCTCTACGCTCACCACGGTGGCGGTCTTCGCGCCAATCGCCTTTGTCGGCGGGCTCGCCGGAGAACTTTTCCGCCCGTTCGCCGTCACCACGAGCATTGCACTGCTCGCCTCGCTGCTGGTTTCGCTAACGATTATCCCGGTACTCGCATACTGGTTCCTCCCGCGCGCCTCGTCAGCAACGACTGCTGCCGCAACAGACCGCGCCGCCGCACTGGAGACTGCGCAGCGCAAGGAACAGCGTTCCCTGCTCCAACGCGGATACCTGCCGATTCTGCGCGGTACCCAACGGCACCCGGTGTGGACGCTCACCGCCGGAGTCCTGGTGCTCGGAGGGACAGCGGCCATGGTCCCGCTGCTTCCGACGAACCTGCTTGGCGACAGCGGCCAGAACAGTTTTAGTGTGACTCAGCGCCTCGAGCCAGGTTCAAGCCTCGCCGCGACGGCTGAGGCTGCAGCCCGCACCGAGGCGGTGCTCGCCAAAAACCCGGAGATCCGCGATGTGCAGATGACGGTGGGCAACGCGGAAAGTGGTTTCGCCGCCCAGTTCTCCGCCGGGGCAAGTGTAGCTACCTTCACCGTGATCAGCGATGAGGACGCCGACCAGGAGGCGCTGCAGAATTCTGTGCGTGCCGAGCTCGAAGGGCTTGACGCCGCCGGAGACTTCTCCCTTTCCGCCCAACGTGGTGGTTTCGGAACCTCCAGCACCATCGATGTGGACATCACAGCGCCGTCCTCCGCGGAGCTGCAGGAAGCCAACGACATCGTCCTGGCCAGCCTGCAGGGGATCCCTGGGGCGCGGGATATCTCCAGCAACCTCTCCGCCGCGCAACCGCAGATACAGATCGACGTCGACCGTACGGCAGCCGTCTCCGCCGGACTCAGCGAAGGGCAGATCGCGGCCCTTCTGGGGGGAAATATATCGCCGGTGCCCGCTGGCGAGGTGCGCCTGGATACAACCGACTTTCCGGTGCGAATCGGCGCAGGAACACAGATCACCAGCCTGGAGCAACTACAAAAGCTGGAAATTCCCTCGCCTACGGGGCCGATTCCGCTCAGCGACATCGCCTCAGTGGAAGAAGTTGAGGTTCCCCTCACGGTTACCAGCTCCAACAGCGAACGCACCGCCCGAGTCTCGGTGACCCCTGCCGAACAGGATCTCGGCGCCCTCACCCAGGCAGTCAACGAACGGCTGGGCGCCGCGACCCTTCCCCCGGGGGCCGAGGCCGTTGTCGGCGGAGCCGCTTCGGAGCAGGCAGATTCATTCGCACAGTTATTCCTGGCCCTGTGGGCAGCCATCGCTATCGTGTACGTGATCATGGTGGCCACCTTCAAGAGCCTCCTCCAGCCACTGATCCTGCTCGTGTCCATCCCATTCGCCGCGACAGGGGCCATTGCGCTGCTTCTGATTACGCGGATTCCCTTGGGAGTTCCCTCCCTGATCGGCATGCTGATGCTGGTGGGAATCGTCGTCACCAATGCGATTGTGCTCATCGACCTGATCAACCAATACCGCCGCCCGCACCACGGCAGCCCCGGGCTGCCCGTACGGGAGGCGATCATCCAGGGTGCAAGGCAACGGTTAAGGCCCATCCTGATGACGGCACTGGCCACGATCTTCGCCCTGACGCCGATGGCGCTCGGTTTCACTGGAGAGGGCGGGTTCATCTCGCGCCCGCTCGCCGTCGTCGTGATCGGCGGGCTGGTGTCCTCCACGGCGCTCACGCTGGTGCTTGTACCAGTGTTGTACCGTCTGGTCGAGGGACGGCGCGAAGACCGCGCCCTACGCCGGCAGCAGGACCAAGCTGAGGCCCGGTGAGCCAAACTATGGATCAGGTCCCCCGGCGGCCGTCCGTGCGCCTGACCGCCGAGGCATGGGAAGCTCTTTTCCGCGCGCAGGTCGCGGTCATGCGCAGAGTGCGCCAAGATCCCGTCTTCAGGGAACTGCCCATCCTGGAGTACGACGTCCTATTCAACCTCAGCCGCCATCCGGGCGGGTGGACCCGGCTACACCAGCTCAACGAGCAACTTCTCATCAGCCAACCCAGCCTGAGCCGGATGGTAGATCGACTCGAACGCAAGGGGCTTATCCAGCGGCGTCCTGCCACCGGAGACCAGCGTGGAATCGAGCTGGGCCTCACAGAACAGGGTAAGGCCCTGCAGCGGAGTATCGGCTCGGAACATGTGCTGCGGATCCAGGAGCTTATGGGACCGCTACTGAGCGTGGACGAGCTGGAACAATTGCGAGCCATCAGCAAAAAAATCAGCACCGGCCTGGATAACCCCCGGCTGAATAACCCCGAGCTGGACTGAGATGGAAGAGAACACTGCGGGCGCCCCGCTGCGGGCGATAGTCACAGGTGCGAACAGTGGTCTGGGGTTCCAAGTCGCTGCAGAGCTCGCACGCCGTGGCGCCCAAGTGGTCCTCGCCTGCCGGAACGAGGGCCGGGGGTCAGCCGCGGCAGCCACGCTGCGATCCCTGACAGGGAGTTTGACGGTGGAATCCCGCCGCCTGGATCTTGCCGACCTGGGATCCGTGCGCCATTTTGCAGACAGCTACGCAGGTCCGCTGGATCTCCTCGTCAACAACGCAGGCGTCATGGCCACCCCGCGCTCCCTCACCGTGGATGGCTTCGAACAACAGCTTGGCGTGAACCATCTGGGGCACTTCGCGCTCACGGGGCTCTTGCTGGGGCAGTTGCGCCAGTCAGCTGCCCCGCGCGTGGTGTCTGTCTCCAGCATTGCGCATCGGCGCGGGCGGATCGAGCGCTCTGACCTGCAGTCCGAGCGCGGGTACCGGCGCTGGCGCGCCTATAGCCAAAGCAAGCTCGCCAACCTGTTGTTCACCCTCGAGCTGGACAGGCGGGCCCGCGCTGCCGGGTGGCCGTTAACCGCTGCCGCAGCCCATCCGGGCCTCGCGCGCACGAATCTGGGCGCGGGTATGAATCTGCCGCCCGGACTGAATGTGTTTGGAGTTCTCGGTCGGCTCGCCGGTCAGTCCGATGACGACGGCGCCCTGCCGATCCTGCGCGCGGCGCTGGACGCAGAGGTGCGTGGCGGTGACTACTACGGGCCTGGCGGTCCCGGCGGGATCCGCGGGGCCCCAACCCTCGTGGCGCCGGCGGTCCGTGTGCTCGACCCGGACACCGCCGCCTGGCTATGGGAGCGCAGTTGCACACTCACCGGCGTGGACTACGCCGCACTCGCTGAGCCAAGCGGTCCGGATAGTTCAGCGCCCGGCGTCCGCTGAGTTTACTGCTGGCCGCTGAGCCGGAGCGAGCGAATCATTTGCTGCACCGTCCTGAACTGCTGTGAATCGAAATGCTTCTCCGCTTTGGCAATGGTAGGGAACGTCAAGGTGCCAGGACCGGTGTCTGCAGGAGATTTCGGCGCCACTGCTTCAGCGTCCCCGAAACTGAAGCGTCCAACCTTTTCCGGTCCCTGGACGGTATTGGTCAGCACGCACGCGCGCCCGTCTGCGCCGCCTACCTGGTCGGTGATGCCATAGGAGCTAAAGAACGTAAAGCCCTGCATCAAGCGGACCACGAATCGGGGTTCGATGGTGTTGGTCGAATCCGCCGCAGTCACCAGTTCCGTCGGTGAGCTGGCGATCACGGTGTACGGCACGGACTTTTCCTGCGCGCAGTCCGGAAATTTCCTGATGATCCCGGTGTGGAGCTCGGCCACCAGGTCGCCGTCCGCGGTGCGTACCGCGTAGTGCAGCGAATTGGGCGAATATTCTCCCGACTCGACTTTCACCGGCTGCACAACCCAAGCGGCGGGCAATTCGAAGCTGAGCAGCCGGTTCGGATCGGCGAACATCTTCCAGCCTTTGCGCGCCTCCCGCAACGGCTCCGCGGCGACAACGCTTTCACGGGCTTGGGCGGGCGAGGACGCCGGCGCAGCACCCTGCGGATCCGGGCCACCGCTGCACCCGGTCAACAGAATCAGCAGCACAACCCCGAGCGCGACCGCTCTCCCTCCGAGCGGTGTGGTGATGGACCTGGCGGCGATTCCGTTCATGAAGCACTCTTCCTGGGATCGGGGCTTTTCCTCAGTCTAGGGGGACTGCGGACTCACGCTCCGGAAGCGTGCCAGCGGGGCCTGCGATTTTCTGGACGGATTCGATGGCGGAAACGACCGCGGAGGCCACTTCGGCGAGCTCCGCGTCGCTGGTCTGCGCGGTCCAAGACAGCCGCAACGCTGTAAGTGCGTCCTCCGGGGAGAGTCCCAGCGCCAGCAGGACCGCCGAAGGTTCAGTCGATCCGGCAGCGCAGGCTGAGCCGCTGGAGGAAACGATTCCCCGACGTTCGAGTTCGAGCAGTACGGCTTCGCCTCCGATTCCGGGGAAGCAGAAAGAGGCCAGAGCGGGAAGCCGCCGGGAAGGGTGGCCTGTGACACGGGCGCCTGGCACCGCCGTCGTGATGGAGGAGACCAGCTTGTCCCGCAGTTGAGCGGACCGCTCGGCCGCAGCTGGAAGACAGCGTTGGGCCAGCTCCAGGGCGACTGCGAGCCCGACGGCGCCAGCAACATTTTGTGTTCCCGAGTGGTGGCCACGCTCCTGGCCTCCTCCGTGCAGGACTGGCTCTACCCGGATCCGCCGACGCAGATACAGGAACCCGGTACCCTGCGGCGCACCGATCTTATGACCCGAAACACTGAGCGCATCCACGCCTAGGGCCTCGACGTCCAGCGGAAGCCAACCTGCCGCCTGGACGGCGTCGGAATGGAACGGCACCCCCTGATCCCGACACAGCGCGGCACATTCAGCGATTGGCTGTATCGATCCCACTTCATTGTTGGCATACATGAGGGTGCACAGGGTCGTCTCCGGGGTGAGGGCCGCACCTAGGGCGCCCGGATCCACGAGTCCGTCACCGTTGACAGGCAGAGTCGTGATGCGGAAATCGTGCATTCGGCGCAGGTAATCGAGTGTCTGGGTCACCGCAGGGTGCTCCACGGCACTGGAGACGATATGCCGGCTTCGCGGATTCGCCAACGCAATTCCCTTGAGGGCGAGATTGATGGCTTCGGTTCCGCCGGAGGTAAAGATAATTTCTGATGCCCGGCAACCCAGGAGTCCAGCGATGCGCTGGCGGGCGTCGGCGAGCGCCGCGGCTGCGTCCTCCCCGACCGTATGGTGGCTGGAGGGGTTCCCGAACCGCTCCGAGAGCAGCGGCCAGATCGCGGCGAGCACCTCCGGACGCACTGGCGTGCTGGCGGCTGCGTCGCAGTAGATCATGATCCACTGTCCAGGTTCGAGTTTTCAAGATCGAAGCCGAGGTCCAGAGCCCGGACGCTATGAGTCAGCGCTCCTGAAGAAATAAGGTCCACGCCGGTGCGCGCAATCTCGCGCACTGTTTCCAGCCGCACATTTCCGCTCGCCTCCACCAGCGCACGCCCGGCGACGATCCGCACTCCCTCAGCGAGATCGGTCAGTGAGAAATTATCCAGCAGGATGGTGTCGACTCCGGCGGCCAGCACCGGCTCGATCTGCCCCACACGGTCTACTTCGACCTCGAAGTGGACCGTGTGTGGCAATCGCCGGCGCGCTTGGGACAGCGCCCGGGTGAGTCCGTCCGGACCCTGAGCAGCTAGCAGCGCCAGGTGGTTGTCCTTGACCATCACCGCATCGGAGAGGCTGAACCGGTGGTTGAATCCCCCGCCACACCGGACGGCGTACCGTTCAAGGGCCCGTAGCCCCGGTGTTGTCTTGCGCGTATCGACAATCCGGGCCCCACTGCCGCGCACGGCGTCCACGAAGCTCCGTGTTGCAGTGGCTATGCCGCTGAGCCGCTGGGCGAGGTTCAGCGCCACCCGTTCGGCAGTGAGCATCGGCGCCGCCGGGCCCTGGATGCGCATCAGTTCCGCTCCCGCGAGGAACGGCTCGCCGTCCTGCACGAGCGTCTCCACCAGCAGATCGGCGCAGCTAAGCCGCATGGCCGAGCGCACCAGCGGGCCGCCGCAGAAGACTCCAGCTTCCCGCGCCCGGATGCTGCCACGGGCCATCCGGTCTGCCGGAACCAGCAGATCGCAGGTGGCGTCCCCCCAGGGCGCGTCCTCGGCGAGCGCAGCCTGCACCACACGGTCGAGTTCGCTTAAGCTTGGCGGATTAAACTGGTTCATGGTGTTGCTCCTTCCGCCGCGAGGCGATAGCTCGTGCCGGTCGCCGCGCCGGCGGACAGGGTGGACGGAAAATCGGAGCGGTAGTGCGCCCCACGCGATTCGCGCCGTTGGGTGGCGGCGTGGACCAACAGTTGTGCGGCCGTGACCAGGTTTTCCTGCTCCCACCCGCTGCGAGTCTGTGGCGCGCGGCTGAATTGCGCAAGCTGCTTGGACGCGATACCCAACCCGCTGGCGCTGCGGACCACCCCCGCATGGTCTGACATGAGCTGCTGCAGCTGTCGGCGGGTAAAAGTCTCCGCAGCGCCGGAGGACGGTAACTCTATCGCCTCCGACTCGAAGGCGGGCCAGGGTTCCATGTCCGCGCCGGTGATGCTGCGTGCCGCCCGTTCAGCGAAGACCACCGCCTCCAACAGCGAATTGGAGGCTAGCCGGTTGGCCCCGTGCACGCCGGTACGCGCTGCTTCTCCCACCGCGTAGAGTCCGCGCAGCGAGGTTCGCCCGGTGGAATCCGTGCGGACCCCACCCATCCAGTAATGCGCTGCGGGGGCCACCGGGACAGGTTCGCGGGCCCAATCGAATCCGTGCCCGGCAATCACGGCGGTGAGCGCGGGGAATCGTCGCCGGAGAAAGGCCCGCCCAAGCCCAGTCGCATCGAGGTACACTCGCGGTTCGCCGCTGCTGGCCAGGTGCGTGGCGATGCTCCGGGACACGACGTCGCGCGGCGCCAGCTCCGCACCCTGATGGTAATCCGGCATGAACCGCCGGCCGGCCGCGTCCACCAGCACCGCGCCGGCACCGCGCACTGCCTCCGAGATCAGGGGAGCACCCGGAACGTCCAGTGCTGTCGGATGGAACTGGAAGAATTCCACATCGCTGAGGACCGCGCCTGCCCTCCAGGCCAGGCCCACACCGTCCGCCGTCGCGACTGCCGGATTGGTGTTGCGCTCGAAGAGCTGTCCTGCCCCGCCCGTGGCGAGGACGACGACGTCGGCCGCCATTGTTTCCGGGACCGCCTGCTCGCCGGCCAACAGCCTGAGGCCGGCAATCGCGCCGTCGTCCCTGGCCAGGATTCCGGTCACCAGGCAGTGCTCCTGCACCACGATCCGCGCATCCGAGCGGACAGCTTGCCACAAGGCGCCCATGAGGCCGGCTCCAGTGGAGTCGCCGTGGACATGCAGGATCCGCGCTGCCCGGTGGGCGGCTTCCCGTGCTGTGGCTAGGGCGCCGCCCACGCGGTCGAACGGGACGCCAAGGCCCAGCAACCGCGAGATCTGTTCCGGCGCTGCCGCACACAGGATCCGCACCGCGGGTGGATCGCACAGGCCCGCTCCCGCTAGCAGGGTGTCGGCCACGTGATCTTGGATCGAGTCTGCCGGCCCTGCTGCGGGCTGGCTCCCGGGCAGCACCGCTGCGATTCCACCCTGCGCGTGCCAGGTGTTTCCGTCCTGCGCAACGGTCTTGACCAGCACAGTCACGGTGCTGGAAGGATCAGCCGCCCGGACAGCCAGCGCGCAATACAGCCCGGCGATGCCTCCGCCGACGATCACGATCCGGGGAGCCCGGGGGCTTCCCACTGGCGAGGTCACGGCCGGACGGCAAGCATGCGGTTCAGGGCAATGCGGGCGGGCCCGGCGACGGCGCCGTCCACGGTTATCCGGTTGACAACCTCCCCGCGCACCAGCGCTTCCAGTACCCAGGCGAGGTAACCGGGGTGAATCCGGTACATGGTGGAGCAGGGACAAACCACGGGGTCCAGGCAGAAAATTGTGTGCTCAGGGTGCTCGGCCGCGAGCCGGTTAACCATATTGATCTCCGTCCCCACGGCGAAGGTCCCACCCGGTGCGGCGGCAGCGATAGCCTTGCGGATGTAATCTGTGGAGCCGGACTCATCCGCGGCATCGACCACCGGCATGGGGCATTCGGGGTGCACTATTACGCGCACGCCCGGGAAATCCGCCCGCGCCTTCTCGATCTGCGCAACGGAAAAGCGTTTGTGCACGGAGCAAAAGCCGTGCCAGAGGATGACCCGGGAATCCTGCAGTGACAGCTCTGTGTTGCCCCCAAGATCCTTGTTCGGATTCCACATCGGCATCTGCTCCACCGGGATCCCCATGGCCTTGGCGGTGTTGCGCCCGAGATGCTGGTCGGGAAAGAACAGTACACGCTGACCCCGCTCAAAGGCCCAGTCGAGGACCGCTGCGGCGTTCGAGGACGTGCACACGATTCCGCCGTTGTCGCCGCAGAACCCCTTCAGTGCCGCTGAGGAGTTCATATAGGTCACGGGAATGACCGGGACCCGCCCGTGTTCGTCCGGTTCGGTGCCGAAGAGCTCTTCGAGCTGTTCCCAACAGTCCGTTACCGAATCTATGTCTGCCATATCCGCCATCGAGCACCCGGCCGCCAGGTTCGGAAGAATGACCGCCTGGTCAGGGCGCGAAAGCATATCTGCGGTTTCGGCCATGAAATGCACGCCGCAAAAGACGATCGCTTCCGCTTCGGCGCGCTCTGTGGCCGCCCGTGCGAGCTGGAAGCTGTCACCAACAAAGTCGGCATACTGGACCACCTCGTCGCGCTGATAGAAATGCCCCAGGATCACAAGTCGGTCCCCGAGTGTTTCCTGCGCAGCGCGGATACGTCGATCAAGCTCCGCTTCACTGGCTGTGCGGTATTCCTCCGGCAGCACCGGCTGCCGCGGTGTGGCCGCGGGGGCACTATCGCCCATGGAAGCTCCGGGTCCGTAACCTACAGCCGCGTCGAAGGTCCATGGCTCGCGTGCGAGATCCGGCGAGCACGATCGGGTACCGGGCTGGATGCCCTCGGCTTCCGCCCGGGAGGACAGCTTGATTGCCGTGTTGACCGATGTCATGTGGTGCTCCTTTGGCGTGCTGGATTTTGGCGTGCTGGATACGGGACACCGGCCGGGCCCGCAAAGCTGAAGTGTGCGCCGGGGGCGGCCTGTCCCGTATAGCGATACAGTCGGGGCGGCCGGTGTCTTCCCCCCTGCAAAAAGGCATCGGTGGCCTCTATATCGGTGGCGGAGCGGAGTTGCCGACGGAAATTGGCAGGGTCGATACTCTTGCCCAGGACGGCCTCATACACCTCGTGAACTTGGGCGAGGGTGAAGGACGGACCGAGGAAATGGTAGGCGATGGACCCGTACTCCATCCGGTTCCGCACACGCCACAACGCATAGTCAACGATGTCGTTGTGGTCGAACGCCAGCTCACCAACCGAATCAGCCCGGAACCACCGAACATTCTCGGAGTCCGGGGCCTGCGCCGCTTCGCCGCGCTGTACCAACGCCCAGTAAACAATCGACACTAGCCGTTGCCCCGGCCCCCGGTTCAGACCTCCGAAGGCGTAAAGCTGTTCAAGGTATCTCGGTGTCAATGCGGTTGTTTCCTGAAGCGTGCGCCCAGCGGCGTCCTGCAGGGACTCCGAACCGGCTAACGGCCCACCCGGCAGTGCCCACTGGCCTAGATGCGGCTGACGGATCCTACGCACGAGTGGCAGCCACAAGGCATGCCGACCGGAAGCCTCATCCGGGCGCAGAGCAAAAATGACCGTGGAGATAGCCAGCATCGGAGACTGCCGGGAACGCTCCGTAACATTGGCCGAACTGGCATACATCCGAGACCTTTCCACGCCACCGACAATTGTTATGGTCACAGTGACATTAACTGAAGTCTACTCCTCGCCCCGCGCTCACGCGTCAGGGCGCATGCGGGAGGCGGTTGCGGGCAGCGGTTGCGCAGCGCTGCTCAAGTGACTAAAGTCACAGCGGTGGCTGGTTCGCTGGCTATCGAGCGGGGGTGTGTTCAATGACGCACATATCCCCGCCCCCTCCCGGGCCCAGACTGCCACTTCTCCAGTCCCACTGAAAATGGCTAGAGTTCATCACAGGCGATGAACGTCACCGTACCTAAGGGAGGCACCACGATGGGACGCCACAGCAATCATCTGGTCGAAGGTATCGATCCGCAATTGCGAACCGAGCTCTATCCACCCGCGGAAGACAGCGGAAAACGCCCGGTATTGCTGTTGCACGGCTTCGCCTCCTCCTCACAGCGCAACTGGGTCGACACCGGATGGGTCACTTTCCTCACCGCGGCCGGACACCCAGTCATCACAGTGGACCTACCAGGCCACGGACTCAGCGCGGCGCCGGAAGAGCGTGACGCATACTCCCCGGGCCGCATCCGCGCGGACCTGCTCCAGCTTCTTCACGACGTCCACATCCGTCCGTTATCCACGCGGGACTCCAGCGGCAATGAGCAGGGCGTGGACATCATCGGGTATTCCCTCGGCGCGCGGCTGGCCTGGGAATTCGGGGCCACCCAGCCGCAACTGGTCCACCGAATGGTTCTTGGCGGCCCCGGCACCGGAGATCCGCTGGCCGACGTTGACCTCGATGCCGCCCGTAAAATGCTTACTGACGGGGAGTTGGCAGCCGATCCGCAGACTGCCGAACTCATGCGGCTCATCCGGCTCCTGCCATCGAACGACGTCTTCGGCCTGCTGACGATGATCGAAGCAGCGAAAATCGAGCGCTTCACTCCCTCCGAGGCCATTCCCAAGATGCCGGTCCTGCTGGTTGCTGGGGACCAGGACACCTTCGCTGCGACGGCCCCAGAGCTCGTGAGAATGGGGCCGCAGGTGGAATTGCTCAGACTGCCGGGCCGAACCCATGTGAACGCAGTGACGTCGAAAGCTTTCAAGGAGGCGGCCGCGGCATTCCTCGCAGCGGAATAGGCTGGGCGCGGCGAAATTATTAAGATTTGATCACGCTCACAGCGCGGATATGGCTGGCAGGCACCCGGCCGCTACAATCAACAAGTAGTCAGTAGCCTTATCAATATGGGGATGCTCAACCGCTGGCCATCAAACTTTTTGACCGTCCGGGAGGACACCCATGGATGTGCTCCTGAACGAGCGGTACCAAACCACCGAGTTGATCGGAGTCGGCGGAGCCGCCTCCGTCTACCGCGCAGTGGACCGGAACCTTGGACGCGACGTCGCGGTCAAGGTTTTCAATCCCACAACCCCCGACGACGACGACTACCGCCGGCAGCACACGGAGACGCTTCTGCTCTCGACCCTGAACCACCCGAGCCTGGTCACCCTGCATGACGCCGGTATCCACCAGGACGAGGAAGGGCGCACCACCGGATTCCTGGTGATGGAACTGGTTGACGGGGAAGATTTGCGCAAATTATTGAAAAAGGGGCCGCTGCCGCCGTCGTCAACTGCACAGGTCGGGGCCGATCTCGCAGACGCGCTCGCCTATATCCACGCCGAGGGCGTGGTGCACCGGGATGTGAAGCCCGCGAATATCCTGATGTTTCGGGGCGGCGACAACGATACCCGCCTGTACCCCAAACTCACTGATTTCGGCATTGCGCGCATGGTCGAGGCCACCATGGCCACGGCGACCGGAGCGACCATCGGAACCGCCAACTACCTCAGCCCCGAACAGGCCCAGGGGACTCCGATCGAGGCCCGCACGGATATCTACTCCCTGGGGCTGGTGCTGCTTGAATGCCTCACCGGGGAAAAAGCCTTCCCTGGGCCCGTGGTTGAGGCCGCCGTGGCACGCCTGCTCCGCGACCCGGAGGTGCCTGCCTGGCTGGACGGGGACTGGAAGGATCTGCTCACGGCCATGACTGCGCGCTCGGCTGGCGACCGACCGCACGCCCACGATGTCGCCGTGATCCTCCGGTCCACCCCCGCTGACGAATCCGGCTTCTCGATACCCTCCCCACTTCCCGGCAGTGCTAACCGGGCGGCTACGGGACGCCACTCGGCCGGTGCTGAAATCACGGATCACGGCAGCCGTGCCCACACCGGCGATGTCATCACCGGTGG
>DGBL01000186.1 GCA_002384315.1 Micrococcaceae bacterium UBA4005
GCCGTCCTGTGGGACCGTGCAGGGGACCGGATAGCACTGGCCGCGATGCGCCGCATTGCGGCCACCCAGGGCTTCCCTCCCGTGCATCTGTACAAAAACAACACCGACAACAAGGGCGTCTCCTACGGATCGCACGAGAACTACCTGGTGCCGCGCAGCGTGCCTTTCGGCAAAATCGCTGCTGGCCTGATCCCGTTCTTCGTATCCCGGCAGGTGATCTGCGGCGCAGGGCGGGTAGGGCTGGGCGCGACCACCCAAACTCCCGGGTTCCAGATAAGCCAACGGGCCGATTTCTTTGAGAACGAGATCGGACTGGAAACAACCGTACGCCGACCGATCATCAACACCCGCGATGAACCCCACGCAACAGCGGAAAAGTACCGTCGACTGCATGTCATTATCGGAGATGCGAACCTCAACGAGGTTTCCAACTACCTCAAGCTGGGCACCACCGCCTTGGTGCTCTCGCTCATCGAACGCGGGGCGGTGCCGGGCGTGGACATAGCCGCGCCAATTGATGAGCTTCAACAGGTCAGCCGCGACCCCGGCCTCACCCACCGCATCCGGCTCACCGACGGACGGCAGGTGAGCGCCCTGGACCTGCAGGAAATTTACCGCGACGCCGCGGTACGGGAGGCGGGCAGCAGCGCGGACCCGCAAACCATGGATGTGCTCGAACGCTGGGGGACGCTCATCGACACGCTCCGGCGCAATCCGATGGACGCCGCGCCCAGTGTTGACTGGGTCGCGAAACTCGCGCTGCTCGAGGCCTACCGCGAACGGGACGGGCTCGCATGGGATGACCACCGCCTTGCCATGATCGATCTTCAGTACGCAGACCTTCGCCCGGAAAAGGGCATCTATCACCGCCTTGCTTCCCGCGGCAGCGTTGAACTGCTCGTCAACGATGTAGAGGTGGACCGCGCGGTACGCGAGCCGCCTGAGGATACCCGGGCGTACTTCCGCGGAAAGTGTATTTCCACCTTCCCGAATGAAGTGGTGGGGGCGAGCTGGGATTCGATCATCTTTGAGCTACCGGGTGAGCGCAAGCTGCAACGGATCCAGACGCGCGAGCCGTTGCGCGGAACCGCCCGCCTGACCCGGCGGCTCTTCGAGGAGTCCACCGATGCCGCAGATTTCCTGACCCGATTGCTCGGCCGTACATAAGCCGGCGTGGGACCATAGGATGGGAACCACCAGCGACAGTAAGTGAGGTGCTTGTCATGGCAGCACAGGAGCGTCACCAGCCGAACGCGCACGTTGAGGACCAGGAAGAAACCCCTGTGGACCCGCCGTCCGCCGATCCGAACCCGCCCGCGGGCTCGTCCCAGACCCAGGGAGTCGACGACCTGCTCGACGAGATCGACGGGGTCCTTGAGTCCAACGCAGAGGAGTTTGTGCGCGGATTCATCCAGAAGGGCGGCCAGTAACACATGCACGCCGACGATGCTGCCGCAGCTGTTTCCCACGCGGCATCCACGTCTTTTGCCGAACATGTGAGCCGTCACCATCCGGAGCTGTTGCCGGCAGGACGCTCTGGCGCCCATGCGGTGTTGCCCGCCCAGGGGAGCACCGTCCTCACCCCGCACGCCACCACCATTGTGGCGCTCACCTACGCTGGGGGCGTGCTCATGGCGGGGGACCGCAGAGCGACCATGGGCAACATCATCGCAAGCCGCCATATCGAAAAAGTGTTTCCCGCGGACGAATTTTCCCTTCTCGGCATAGCTGGCAGCGCCGGGATCGCCCTTGATCTCATGAGGTTGTTCCAGGTTGAACTGGAGCACTACGAAAAAATCGAGGGCACCCTCATGAGCCTTGACGGAAAAGCCAACAGGTTGGCCGCCATGGTCCGCCAGAACCTCCCGTTGGCGTTGCAGGGACTCGCCGTTGTTCCCTTGTTCGCCGGATATGACACGTCCCAGCGGCTCGGCCGGCTGTTCTCCTACGACGTTACAGGCGGCCGGTATGAGGAACAGGAACACCACAGCGTGGGATCTGGCGCAGCTTTCGCCCGCGGTGCGCTGAAGAAACTCTGGAAACCGGGCCTGGAGGAGGCGCTCGCGATCCGCGTCGGCGTCGAAGCGCTCTACGACGCCGCCGACGACGACTCGGCCACCGGGGGACCGGACGTCTCACGCCAGTTGTGGCCAGTGGTTTACACCGTCGACGACGACGGATCCCGGCGCGTGCCGGAGGCGCAGCTGGCCGCCGCAGCAGGAAGCATTATCACCGCCCGCTCCGTCGCCGGTCGGGAGGCGTAGGCAATGACCCAGCCGTTCTACGTCTCTCCTGAACAGCTCATGAAGGACCGCGCGGACTTCGCCCGGAAGGGCATCGCCCGCGGTCGCTCTGTTATCGTGCTCAGTTGCCGCGACGGAATCGCGTTGGTCGCGGAGAACCCGTCGTCGTCTTTGCACAAGATTGGTGAAATCTACGACCGGATCGCTTTCGCCGCTGTCGGCAAATACAACGAGTTTGAGAGCCTGCGCCAGGCCGGGGTGCGATATGCCGATGTGCGGGGCTATTCCTATGACCGCGAAGACGTCACCGCCCGTGGACTTGCCAGCGTCTATGCGCAGAGCCTCGGAGCGGTCTTCACCGCCGAAAGCAAGCCGTTCGAAGTTGAGCTTGTGGTCGCCGAAGTTGGAAGGACCACCGCGGCAGATCACCTCTACCGGTTGACTTTCGACGGTTCGATCGCGGACGAGAACGGGTTCGTGGTCATCGGCGGAGCGGCGGAGAACGTGGTGGAAAGCCTGCGAGCCGGTTGGTCGGACGGAGACGACTTCGCGGCATCGATCCGCCGTGCCGTCCGGTCGCTGCACGCAGGGCTGGATGACTCATCCAGCCGGACAATCATCCCCGGCCAGCTTGAAGTGGCCGTCCTGGACCGCGATCCGGAAGCCGCGCGCGGCAAGCACCGCGCCTTCCGTCGTATCCGCCCCGAAGAACTTACGGACATTCTGGACCCGAGGGAGGAAAGCCCCTGATGGAGCGGCGTATATTCGGCATTGAGACGGAGTTCGGGATCTCCTACTCGAGCCCGAACTCGCGTCAGCTTTCACCCGAGGAAGTGGCGCGCTACCTGTTCCGGAAAGTGGTCAGTTGGGGCCGGTCCTCCAACGTTTTCCTGACTAACGGCTCACGGTTGTATCTCGATGTCGGTTCCCATCCGGAATACGCCACGGCCGAATGCGACGACCTTGCCCAGTTGATCGCCCACGACCGCGCCGGGGAGCTGATTCTCGAGGACCTTGTCGGCGAAGCCCAGCGCAGGCTCGCGGAAGAGGGATACCACGGGAAAATCTACCTCTTCAAAAACAATACGGATTCCGCCGGAAACTCCTACGGCAGCCACGAGAACTATCTGATACCGCGCAAACTCGAGTTCGCTCGCCTTGCAGATATCCTCATCCCTTTCCTGGTCACCCGTCAGCTGCTCGTGGGCGCGGGCAAAGTCCTGCGAACCCAGAACGGCCCGCTCTACGCCTTTTCGCAACGGGCTGACCATTTATGGGAGGGAATCTCCTCGGCTACAACTCGGTCCCGCCCGATCATCAACACCCGCGATGAGCCGCATGCCGATGCGGAGCTTTACCGACGACTGCATGTCATCGCAGGGGACTCCAACATGTCCGAGACGACGACGCTGCTGAAGGTGGGTACAGTGGACCTGCTTTTGCGCATGGTCGAAGCCGGAACCATCCTGCGCGATTACCGGCTGGAGAATCCCATCCGGAGCATCCGGGAAATCTCCCACGATCTCACCGGCAGGCAGCCGCTTAAACTGGCGAACGGCAGGACCATGTCCGCCTTGGACATGCAACAGGAATACCTACAGCGGGCCAGGGCCTTCATCGACGCCGAGGGGGCGCATAACCCGCATGTTGCTACCATCCTCGATTTGTGGCAGCGAACGCTGTACGCGGTCGAAACCGGAAATCATGCCGGGATCGACAGGGAGATCGACTGGGCTATCAAAAAAAAGCTGCTGGACCGCTACCTCGCCCGCGGCGGGCTGAGCCTGGATGCCCCGCGTGCAGCGCAACTGGACCTGACTTACCACGACATTTCCCGCACCCGCGGGTTGTTTTTCCTGCTCCAGGGCAGGGGTGAGGTGGCCAGGGTGGTTGACGACGTCGTCGTCAAGGAAGCGGTGGACCACCCCCCACAGACGACCCGGGCCAAACTCCGTGGCGAGTTCGTCCGCCGGGCGAAGGAAGCCAACCGTGACTACACCGTGGACTGGGTGCACCTTAAACTCAATGATCGGGCCCAGCAGACCATTTTATGCAAGGATCCATTCGCTCCACTGGACGCGCGGGTTGACGCGCTGCTGGATCAGTTGTAACGCCGGGGGCGGAAACCGCTAGGCTGGTGTGGATCGCGTGAGAAACCGGTGCGATCCACACGACCGACTGCGAAAGAAGTTCAGTGCGTAAAGTACTCACCATTCTCCTGCCCCTAATCCTGGTGCTCACCGCCTGCGGTCCGTCCGAAGGCAAGTCTGCGGGAGCTGCGGAAATTCTCGATTCCGTGAAGGTCAGCGGCGGGACCGACAAGGAAGCGCCCACCGTCGAGTTCGAGTCCCCACTGGAGATCACCGGCGTCGCCGCGAAGACGATCACTGAGGGTAAGGGAGCCACCATCGAGGAGGGCCAGCAACTGACCTTCCACGCAGTGTTCCTGAATGCGGAAGACGGCAGTGCACTCGGGGACACCTACACTGCCGGAGAGCCTCAGCCGTTGGTCCTCAATGAGGAGTTCAAGACCGGCGACGCCGAACTCTACGATGTACTCGTCGGCTCCAAAGTGGGATCACAGGTTGCCTATACGCGGCCTCAGGACGCGGTCGAAGGCCAGCCGGCGCCCACCCAGCAGGTTATTGTCCTGCGCGTACTGAGCGCGGAAGCACCCGCGCCGGAGCCTGAGATTCTCTCCCCGGAGGCTGTCCAGGAACTCGAAGACAAGGGCGAGCTGCCGACCTTCACCGTCGATGACAAGGGCGCCCCGGAGATCTCCTTGCCGGAGAACGACCCTACATCTGATCTGGCTGTGAAGGTCCTGAAGGAGGGCGACGGTGAGGTGGTCGAGGAAACCGATACCATCACCGCGAACTACAGCGGCTGGCGCTGGGAGGACGGGGAGAACTTTGACTCCAGCTACTCCCGCGGCGAGCCTGCGGAATTCCCGCTCACGGGAGTCATCCAAGGCTGGACCAAGGGCCTTGCCGGCCAGAAGGTCGGCTCCACCGTCATGCTCGTCATTCCCGCCCCATGGGCTTATGGGGACCCGGCCACTCAGGGGCGCCCCTCAGGGACATTGGTCTTTTATGTAGAAATAGTCAAGCGGACCCCTGCCGAGTAGACCCGGCTCACAGCGCGAATAACCATCCACACCGTTAGGAGAGACATGTCATTTGGACAACGTGATTTCGATCGTGAAAAGCCGGATATAGAGTTTCCGGGCCAGGACGCACCCACAGAACTCGTCATCGAGGACCTCATTGAAGGTAGCGGGCGCGAAGCCAAGACCGGAGACACCGTNNTTGTCGATCTGCTCGGGGTGCGCTGACCATCAGGTCGAGAAATGTCCGCCAAACGTACTGAACGACTCCTGACCCTGGTCATGCTGCTACTTTCTACCCGACGGGGCCTGACCAAGGAGGAGCTGTTCGAGGAGATCGAACTGTACGCCGAAGCATCCAGCCCGGCGGCGCGGGAGAAGCTCTTCGACCGTGACAAGGCGATGCTGCGCGAGCAGGGGATCCCGTTGGAGGCTTTCTCCAACGATCCGTTTTTCGACCAGGACAACACCGTCCAGCGCTACCGGATTGACGCGGTGAAGTACCGGTTGGAGGGCATCGAATTCACCCCGGAGGAATCGACTGTGCTTAGCCTCGCGGCCCGGCTGTGGGATAACGCGTTGCTGGATTCCTCCGCGGCCAGGGCGCTTCTAAAACTGGCGCCGGGCGGGGAGGATGCGGAGGCAGAACCCTCCTTCCGGCCACGCATACAGATCACCGAACCGTATTGGCAGGACATCCTGCGGGCGGTGGTGGAGGGCAGAGAACTCGCTTTCGATTACCGCGCGGCGAGTACCGGTCTGCTGGAGCGGCGGACGGTCCACCCATGGGGCCTTGGCGCGAGGTTCGGACACTGGTACTTGGTGGGCTTCGACGCTGCGCGGCAGGCCGAGCGGTATTTCCGGCTTTCCCGGATCGAATCCCCTCCGCGGGCCCTCGCGGCAGCGCGCGAAGCACCCCCGGACTTTGACATGGCGCGCTCGTTGAAGAACCTCGCAAGCCGCGCATCGTCCGGCCATGCGATCCTGGCTGTGCGCACGGGAACCTGCAATGGGCTACGGTTGTTGCCAACGGCAACCATCCATGCTGACGCGGACGACGACGACCGGGAAAGACTGCGGATCGAATACTCCGACGAGCTGCAATTTGCCCGCGAAATCGCATCCCACGGTGCCAACGCGGTGGTGCTCGAACCACCTGCACTTCGTAGCCGTGTGGCCGGTTTGCTGGCGGGTGCCCTCTCCGCGGCGCGCCAGGAAACGGCGCAGCCGCGCTTTGCTGACGAACCGTCACGGAGCGCACCGCGAAAGGCCGCGCCGGAGGAGCGCCTGCTGCGCCTGCTCGGCCTGGTGCCCTACCTTTTCGAGCACCCGGGTGCCGCTGTGACGGACACCGCACGGGTCTTCGGTGTTACTGCTACGCAGCTGGCCAAGGATTTGGAGCTTCTGTTCGTCAGCGGGCCGCGGTACTATCCGGACGGTTTGCTCGATTTTGACCTGCGCCAAGGACGTATCTACCTGACAAATGCCCAAAATCTATCCGCGCCGTTGAAGCTGAACATGGAGGAAGCCTGTTCGCTGCTGGTGGGTGTGCAGGTGCTCGCGGAAATTCCAGGGGCAGCGGAAACCACTGCGCTCGAGGGCGCCAAAGCTAAGCTCATCGCCGCTACCGGGGGCGCGTCCCGGCTGGCAACCTCCATCGCCGCGAAACTCACCGAGCCTGCGCTGGAACCGGCGCTCGAGGTCATCCAGCAGGCGCTGCGAAGCGGGGTGCAGGTGCGGCTGAGCTATTTTGTGCCGAGCCGTGATGAGATCACAGACCGGATCATCGAACCATTGCAGGTGTATTCCCGCGGGGACCTCTGGTATGTGGAAGCCTGGTGCGCCCTGGCCGGCGCGGTGCGTAATTTCCGCATGGACCGGATCGGTTCCGCGCAGCTCACCACCGAGCCGATCACCGCGACCAGCAGCGCCGCACCGCGCGCCGCGGGGCCCGCGTCGGCTGCCTATCAGCGTAGCGACGATGATCAGCTGGTTGAGCTGGCGCTCAGTCCTGCCGCGCATAACCTCGCCGAGCGCTATGCTGCCCTCGCTAGTGCCGAGCTGGCGGACCAGCGGCGGGCGATCAGGATCGCTACGGGTTCTACCCGCTGGATACCAGCGATGGTGGCAGCCTACGGCGGGGACGTGACGGTGCTGGAGCCGCAGGCCTTACGCTCCCGAACGATCTCCTGGCTCATAGCGGCTGGCGCTAACTACGCCGGCGAGGGGTGAACTAGACTTTGGCCATGTTCTGGTGGATGTGGGTTGTGCTGTGGATAGCGCTCGTCAGCGTCAGCGCGCTGTTCGTTGTGCTGCTCGGATTCCGCATTTTCCGGCAGGCAACCGCAACAATGGGTGAATTTCAGCGAGCCTTGACGTTGCTGGATATTCATCTGCCGGACATCCCAGCGGATGCCCGCCCTGCACGGCTGGCACCGTACCCTGCGGTCCTGGATCAGCCTGTGGCCGTGCGGGAGGCTAACGCGCGGGCCCGGTCGCTCCGGGTGGCCGCCCGCCGCGAACGGCGGATCCGGCGCAGAGTGCTCCGCGGGCAGTCTCAGATGGTCCGCGACCTGCCGCATCTTTGACGCCGCTGCACCATCGATGACCTAGACTGGAACCGTTTCTACGAGAGGAATTTGGGCATGAGGCTCGAAGGTTGGCACATTGTCATCATCATCGTTTTGGCGATCGTCCTGTTCGGCGCGCCCAAACTGCCCGGACTCGCCCGCAGCGTCGGCCAATCCTTGCGCATCTTCAAATCGGAAGTACGCCAGATGAAGGATGAAAACCGCTCCAGCGAAGCTGCGGACTCCTATCCGATGGAGGGTCAGGTGGTCAATCCACCCGCCCCCCAGCACAGTGCGGACGGCCCGGCAGATGACAACCCGCGTCCGCCTGCCAACAACCCCGGTCCGCCAGCGCCACCAGCGCCGGGTGGGCCTTCCTCGCACACACCGTAGGGGCTATGGCTCGAGCAAAAGGGCGCAAGCAAAACCCCGAGGGGAGGATGGCCCTCAAAGAGCACTTGAAAGAAGCCCGCACCAGGCTCTTCAAATCGGGGCTGGCCGTACTGGCAGGTACAGTGGTCGGTTTCTTCATCTACAACCCGGTACTCGAAGCTCTCGCGCAACCCGTCAAAGAACTCAATGCGCGCGAAGGACGCAATGCCTCGCTGAACTTCGACGGCGTAGCCTCGCCGTTCGATCTGATGATTCAGGTGTCGGTTTTTCTTGGAGTAGTGCTTTCAAGCCCGGTCTGGCTCTACCAATTGTGGGCCTTCATTACTCCCGGACTCCGGACAAAGGAACGACGCATATCTCTGGGGTTCATCCTGGTCGCGGTGCCGTTATTCATCGCTGGAATATCGCTGGCCTGGCTGATCTTGCCGAATGCGGTCCGGGTGCTCACCGACTTCACTCCCGGCGGCTTCTCGAACATCATCACCGTCTCGGTGTTCATCACGTTTCTCCTTCGATTGATGCTGGCATTCGGAATCGCATTTCTGCTGCCGGTTCTGCTCTTTGGACTCAACATGGCGGGTATTCTCACGGGCCGGCAAATCCTCAAGGCCTGGCGTATCACGGTTTTTCTGGTCTGCCTGTTCGCTGCCATGGCTGCGCCGGGAGCCGATGCGATGAGCATGTTCTATCTCGCCGTGCCGATGCTCGTCCTGTTTTTCATCTCGATCGGAATGTGCCTGCTCAATGACAAGCGGCGCGCACGCCGCGCCGTCGCGCGGGACGCCGCGGTCGAAGCGGGCGCGGACTCGGCATCCACGCTCGA
>DGBL01000091.1:0-1428 GCA_002384315.1 Micrococcaceae bacterium UBA4005
CAGTTCGGCGACTTCGTCAACGGCGCCCAAACTATCATTGACCAGTTCATCACCTCCGCCGAGCAAAAATGGGGCCAGCGTTCCTCTCTGGTGCTCATGCTCCCGCATGGTTACGAGGGGCAGGGGCCGGACCACTCCTCGGCGCGCATCGAACGCTTCCTCCAGATGTGCGCGGAGGACAACATGGTGGTGGCGAATCCCACCACCGCAGCCTCACACTTCCACCTGCTGCGTCGGCACGCCTACAGCCGCCCCCGCACTCCGCTGATAATTTTCACCCCCAAGCAGCTCCTGCGACTGAAAGCTGCGGCAAGTTCAGTGGAGGATCTCACCGGCGGATCGTTCCTGCCGGTGATCCCTGATCCGGTTGTCACCGGCGGAGACGCGGTTGAGCGGGTCATCTTGGTTTCCGGGCGCCTGTATTACGACCTGATCACGGCCCGGCAGAAAAACGATGACCGAAAGACGGCTATCGTCCGGGTAGAGCAGCTGTATCCGCTTCCCGTCGAGGACATCAGGGCAGCCCTCGCCGACTACCCGAACGCGGAGATCGTCTGGGCGCAGGACGAACCTGCCAATCAGGGTCCCTGGCCGTTCATCGGGCTGAACCTTCCCGAGCATCTGGACCGCCCGATGCGCTTGGCGTCGCGTCCAGCGTCCGCTTCCACCGCTGCTGGCTCAGCGAAACATCACGCAGTGGAACAGGAAATTCTCCTCCGAAAGGCGTTTGCCAGGCAATAATCTGGCTATCCGTATGATGTTGGGTGGGACGCTTAGTCCCACCCAACATGCTTTAAAAAAACGATGGGCCACCCGACGACCACTCACAGAACAACCGAGGGAACCAGTGCAACTACGTAGAATTCGGCTAGCGGCCGTGGGCGACGAACTTCTGGCCGGTCTCGGGGATCCGCGCGCGTTGGGGTGGTTTGGGAGGGTGTTGGCTCAAACGTCGCCGGACAGCACAATGTTGGAGGCCTATAGTCTCCCCGCCCCCGGCGAAGGAACCGAAGCATTATCCAGCCGGTGGCTCCAGGAAGCTGGACTTCGTTTCGACGATCACTGCGAAAATCGGCTGGTGATCGGACTCTCGGACCGGGATTTGGATCTCGGGATATCGACGGCGCGCAGTCGCCTGAACCTCGCCAACATTCTCGACGGTGCGGCCCAGAAGAGCGTCCAGGTGCTAGTCGTCGGTCCGCCGCCCGGTCTGGATCCTGACCGCAACCGTCGCCTCGCCGAGCTATCGGCAGCGTTCGCCGATGTCACCACGCGGCGCAAGCATGTGTATGTGGACATGTTTACTCCGTTGGAATCCCACGAGCAGTGGCGCACTGACCTCGCAGCCAACGACGGAACGCCCGGCCAGGCCGGTTACGGCCTCATGGCCTGGCTCGTGCTCCACCGCGGGTGGTTCCAGTGGCTGGA
>DGBL01000091.1:1473-5153 GCA_002384315.1 Micrococcaceae bacterium UBA4005
CCTTCAGCCGCATCCTCGAGGCTGAACACCGAGTCGATCTGGGGGCGAATTCCGGTTGCCACCAGGAAACGGGTGAGCCGGACGAGTTCTTCTCGAGTGCCCATCGTGGATCCCAGCACGCGCAATTGCAGGAAGAACACACGGTTGAGGTCAGCGGACGGGGCAGGCCCACTGGTCGCTCCGCAGGTGACGACCGCTCCACCGGGAACCAGCGACTTCAGCGAGTGCGCCCAGGTTGCCTCGCCTACCGAGTCGAAGACGACGTCGACCCGTTCCGGCAGCCGCGCCCCGGAGTCGAACGTCGCAGCAGCGCCGAGTTCGACCGCCCGGCGGCGCTTCTCCTCGCTGCGGCTGGTTGCCCATACCCGGAATCCCGCCGCGGAGGCGAGCGAAATGAGAGCGGTAGCCACTCCCCCGCCCGCCCCCTGGACCAGAATGGTCGAACCGGGCGCGGCGGTCGACACGGTGAAAAGCATGCGGTAAGCGGTCAGCCACGACGTGGGCAGGCAAGCGGCCTCTTCGAAGGTCAGCTCCGGTGGCTTGGGCACCAGGTTCCGTTCCGGCACCCATACATAGTCGGCCATAGTGCCGGGGTAGCGTTCGGAGAGCAGTGAGCGTTTCGGGTCGAGCGTCTCGTCGCCCGACCACCCGGGGGTTGAGAGCACGCCGTGCACAATCACCTCTGCGCCGTCGTCGTCCACACCGGCCGCGTCGCACCCAAGGATCATCGGCAGGCGCTCAGCAGGCAGGCCGACGCCGCGCAGGGACCAGAGATCGTGATGGTTCAGGGCAGATGCCTTCACCGCGACACGGCGGAATCCCGCGGGCGGTTCGCCCTGCTCGAACTCCCCCACCTGTAGTCCATCCAGCGGGTTGTCTTGGGACATTTGGTTAATGTAGACGGCACGCATTCATAAACTCCTTCGGTTACGACAATGCTTCCCATCCTAGGGGGAACCGGTTGCCATCCGGGAGTTTAGGACGGTCCGGCGGATTGTGGGAGACTGGACTGCAGTCCTGTAGGCATATTGAAGGAGTCAGCCATGAGCAAGCGAGCACGCAAGCGCCGCGACCGCAAGCGCGGAGGCGCTAACCACGGTAAGCGTCCCAACGCCTGAGCTAAGAGCGTAGGTATGAGTAGGGCCCCGGACNNGTCCGGGGCCCTACTCATACCTACCGGCACCCGTCCATGCGCGACGCATCGCGAAAATGAACCGTCACGACCTCCGGCCGTCAATACTCCAACTGTTAATGCTCCAGCCGGCTTTAATGCTCCGTCGTCTTGAGTTGGCTGATCCGCTCCAGGATGCTTGCTTTCAGAGTCGCGGGCGCCGCCTCCGTGCAGGAGCGTTTCACCACCGATCTAATCAGGCACTCCAAATTGTGTTCCTTTGCGCACTCCGGACAGTCCTCCAGATGTTCCGTGATCTCGATCAGGTCCTCGTGCGACAACGCCCCATCAAGGTACTCGTACAATCGTTCGATCCTGGAATCGGCGCAATCGCCCAGACTCTGGCAATCGCTCATTTTTCACTCTCCTGAGATGTTTCCCGCCGGGCGCCTGCAGCCATTCCGGCTGTGCCTAGGCCGCGCTCGTGCGCATAGTCCGAGAGAAGTTCGCGCAGCAACTTCCGGCCGCGGTGCAACCGGGACATCACTGTCCCAATGGGTGTGTTCATAATTTCCGAGATTTCCTTGTAAGCAAAACCTTCAACATCGGAGAAGTACACTGCCAGCCGGAACTCCTCCGGAATGGACTGCAGCGCGCGCTTCACATCCGAATCCGGCAGGTGGTCCAACGCCTCGACTTCCGCCGAACGCAGGCCTGTGGGTGTGTGCTCGGCTGCCTTGGCGAGCTGCCAGTCTTCGATAGTGTCGGAGTTGGACTGCAACGGCTCCCGCTGACGCTTCCTATACAGGTTGATATACGTGTTCGTGAGGATCCGGTACAGCCATGCTTTAAGGTTTGTTCCCGGTTTGTACTGGTGAAAAGCCGAAAACGCCTTGGTGTAGGCCTCCTGCACCAGGTCTTCCGCGTCGCTGGGGTTGCGTGCCATGCGCATGGCGGCAGAGTACAGCTGGTCAACGTATTGCAGGGCGTCACGTTCGAAGCGTGCTTTGCGCTCAGCGACGGATTCGGTGGACACATCCAGCTGGTCGTCTTCGGCGGCACTGCTGCCTACCGGTGCTGTGGTATTCATTGAGCCAAAGTCTACGCGTCTCTGATCGGGCCACCCTGTCATCTGCCGTACAGGCGGTGGATCTGCCGGGAATCCCCGATCCCGAACACTTCCCGGGCGCGCGATTGGGCCCCGCTCGGTAGTGAAACACGTGCTCACTAGCTACCTCACCCTCTATGTCAATATGCGCCGACACCCCGTTATCGGCTAGTGCACAATGCGCGCGATCGCCTTGTGCATAACCGTCATCCTCCTGCGCTTATTCCGTCTATGTGCTCCGGGCTTCCAGCCGCGCCGCCCGCTGGTTCCAGTGGTCCGCTGCGGTACGTGCAAGTCGCCTGTCTGGGACAAAAGTGCAAAACTAGGGGAAACGTGATTTGCCCGTCAGCTATTCACCATCAGAGATTCCGGCGCCACGACGCCGGCAAGCAGGAGGCAATTGTGACCCTAGTCCGCGTAATCGCCAGACCCCTGATCGCCAGCAGCTTCCTGATGTCGGGCGTGGAGCGGGTCCGTAGCGCTGGCTCCGCCGCCAGCGAACTGGAAAACCTGCTGGCCACCGTGACGAAGGCCGTCCCCGCAGCCGCCCCGCTGGGCGGCAACGAGCGGCTGGTCGCCCAAGCGCTAGGCGCGACGCAGATGGCAGCCGCGGCGATGCTGGGTCTTGGGAAGTTCTCCCGGCTGTCCGCAACCGTGCTGGCAGCAACAGCAGCCGTGAATACGCTGGTCGATTTCAAGACGGCGGATTCCTCCACCCGGCAGGCCCGGAAGGCCCGGCGCACCCAGCTCCTGAAGAATCTGTCCCTGATTGGCGCGGTACTCCTCGCCGCTGTCGATACGAACGGACAGCCAGGACTGGCGTGGCGCGCCGAACACTTCGCCGCAGGGGCCCGCAAAAATGCCTCAGGCCTGGGCCGGGACGCGCGCAAACAACTCGCGCGGGCCGAAAAGTCAGTGCGCAGGACCGCCGCGGACGTCGCGGGCGCCTAGCCAACCATGCCCAAACCCTCAGTTGCCGGTGCGGAAGACACCGCCGGGCACTCAGCACGCCACTGGCACGCTCCGCACCTCTCCGGTCCAATCCAGGCCACCATGGACATCCCCGGGTCGAAATCCCTGACCAACCGCTATCTTGTCCTTGCTGCGCTGGCCGACGGACCATGTACGCTGCGCGCGCCGCTGCACTCACGCGACTCAGAACTCATGGTGCGGGCTCTGCGACAGCTCGGAGCAGCGATCACGGAGGTACCTGGCGACGGCGCCTTCGGCCCGGATCTGCGCGTTGTTCCGCTGGCCCGTGTCCGCCGGCACGTGTCCATCGACTGTGGGCTGGCTGGTACAGTCATGCGTTTCGTTCCGCCCGTGGCAGCGCTGGGCATGGGTGCGGCTGCGTTCGACGGCGATCCCCACGCCCGCCGTCGTCCGATGGGTGCAACCATTGAGGCGCTGCGCGGACTCGGCATTGCCGTCGACGACCAGGGGACCGGCTCGCTGCCCTTC
>DGBL01000204.1 GCA_002384315.1 Micrococcaceae bacterium UBA4005
ATGATCTCCACCGTGTCGCCCCGGGCACGGAAGGTCCCACGGTGGAAGTCCATGTCGTTGCGCGTGTACTGCATCCCCACGAACCGTCGGAGCAGGTCATCCCGATTCAGCTCCTCGCCCTTGCGCAGGGTCACCATCCCGGCCACATATTCCTCGGGCGTGCCCAGGCCGTAGATACAGGAAACAGTTGCCACCACGATCACGTCCCGTCGGGTCAGCAGCGCGTTGGTCGCCGAATGGCGCAGCCGCTCGACCTCCTCATTGATGGATGAGTCCTTTTCGATGAACGTATCAGTCTGCGGGACGTACGCTTCGGGCTGGTAGTAGTCGTAGTAGGAGACGAAGTACTCCACGGCGTTGTTGGGCAATAATTCCCGGAACTCGTTGGCCAGCTGGGCGGCGAGAGTCTTGTTCTGCACCATCACCAGCGTGGGTCGCTGCACTTTCTCGATCAACCATGCCGTCGTCGCGCTCTTGCCGGTTCCGGTAGCCCCCAGCAGAACGACGTCCTTCTCCCCAGCGTTGATCCGCTCGCTCAGCTCCGCGATCGCTGCCGGCTGGTCTCCGGCGGGCGTGTAGTCGCTGATTACCTCAAACGGCGCCACTACGCGCTTGATCTCCTGCGCAAGACTCATGACACTACGTTATCAGCGCGTCATCCCGGCGCGAGTGGTCGCTTACTCGGAACGCAAACGCAGCGCTGCAGGCTGCCCCGGGTCAGCGTTGCCGAACACGCCCTCCGACACCGGCAGGAATCCTGCGCGGGCGAGTTGCTCCGCTATGGCGTCGGCGTCAGCGCCCCGGGCAAGGACAGCGTCAAGCGCAATCACGTCCGGCGGCGCCATCGCCGCACCCGCGCCAACGGCGAACGGCGTCACTGAAACCACCTGAGCCGCTGCGCGCCGGATCCGGTCCGACAGCCGGCGGATGACAAGCTCCCGGTCTTCTCCCTCGCGTCCCACGCGCGTGAAACGGTCCCATGGCGCGGCTTTGGCCGCCAGCAGGTGGTCGTTGAACGGGACCAGCCGCCTATCCCACAGCTCGTCAACAGCGGCAAGGCACTGCTCCGGCGTGCCCGAATTGTCCAGTAGCACATCTGCCGCTGCCCGCCGCTGTGCCGGGGTCGCCTGGGCACGGATCCGCGCGTGAGCGTCCGCCTCGGTCAGGGCCCGATGCGTAAGCATCCGCTGCACGCGAACGTCCTCGGAGGCATCCACCACGATGACCAGCTGAAAGTCCGCAGCCTGTCCGGTCTCCACCAGCAACGGAATATCCTGGACCACAACCGATTCCCGGGGAGCAGCGCCAACAAGCTCTTCCGCCCGGGCGCGGACCCGGGGGTGAATGATGGCATTCAGTGCAGCGCGCGCTGCCTCGTCTCCGAAGATCCGCGCTCCGAGCGCCGGCCGGTTGAGAGAGCTATCCGGGTCCAGGATGCCTGCCCCGAAGGTCTCGACAACCTCGGCAAGGCCCGCCGTTCCGGGCGCCACGACCTCACGGGCCAGCGCATCGGCGTCCACGACCTCTGCCCCGCGCTCGCGCAGACGCGCTGACACCAGCGACTTCCCCGCGGCGATACCGCCTGTCAACCCGACTTTAAGCATGAAGCCACAGTAACCGTCCGGTAGCCATAGAATCATGGAATGCCCGTTCAGCTATCCGCCGCGTTCCCGACAGTGCAACCCTAAGGTGGCAGATGCCTGAGGTCGCGGACTTCCCCTTCGCTTCGCTGAGCCGGTTTCCGGACGTCGAGGCGCCGAATCTTTTTGCCCATGACGCCACGGATGAACTCCTGCTCCGCACCGCCGCACCCGCGCTGGAAGGGAACCCCGACGGCGTCGTCGTAGTCGGTGACCGCTACGGTGCGCTGACGTTAGGAGCCGCCGCCCTCCACAGCTGCCACGGCCTTCGCGTGCACCAGGACCCGCTATCGGGGGAATGTGCGTTACGGCGTAATGCGTTACAGCTCGGACTGCCGGAGCGCTTTTCACACCATGGGCTGGATGCCTGCCTGCTCGACGGAGCGCGTACCGTCCTGCTGCAACTGCCGCGTTCATTGGACGCGCTCGACGAAATTGCGGGCGCCATCGCGCAGCACGCCGCACCGGACGTGCAAGTCTTTGCCGGCGGACGGGTCAAACACATGAGCCACGCCATCAGCGGCGTCCTCGCCCGGCACTTCAGCGAAGTTTCTGCCGGGTTGGCGCACCGGAAGTCCCGCGTGCTGACGGCGGCGGGCCTCCTGCATGCCACGGAGCGGCCCTTTCCCGCGGAGGAAACCCACGACGTCGGGCTGGCGGCGCCGCTTGTCCTGCGCGCCTACGGCGCAGCTTACGCCGGGACAAAACTCGACCCGGGAACCCGCTTCCTGCTCCCCCGGCTGGCTGGCGCGCGGGCCGCGGCCAGCGCCGTCGACCTCGGTTGCGGAACCGGAGCCATAGCCGCGTATCTCGCCCTGTCCCGTCCGGAGCTGATGGTGACGGCGACGGACCAATCCTGGGCGGCCGTGAAATCGGCGACCGAGACTGCCGCGGCCAACGCCGTGGCGGACCGTATGCGTGTAGTGCGCGACGACGCCATGTCCACGTGGGCGGAAGCTTCCGTTGAACTGGTGGTGCTCAATCCACCCTTCCACATCGGCGCCAGCGTCCACACGGGCCTTGCCCACAAACTCTTCGCCGCCGCAGCGCGCGTGCTGGTGCCCGGAGGTGAACTCTGGACCGTATGGAACAGCCACCTGCAGTACCGGCCTGCGCTGGAACGGTTGATCGGACCGACCCGGCAGGTGGCGCGCAACCCGAAGTTCACTCTCACCGCCTCCACCCGACGCTGAGCCAGCCCCCTTTAATACAGGAAGGGTCCCTGCCAGTTGGCAGGGACCCTTCCTGATGATGGAACTAGTTTCCGGTCAGCTTCTCACGCAGAGCTGCGAGAGCCTCGTCGGACGCAAGCGTCCCCGAACCAGCGTTTTCGGTCGCAGCAGGCTCCGAGGAGAAGCTCGTCGCATTCGACTCGGCAGGCTCGTTGGCGGCCGCAGCGTCATCCGATGCGTGCTGGGAAACCTGCTTCTTGTGCGCTTCCCACCGGGTCTGGGCGTCAGCGTACTGCTGCTCCCACACGGCACGCTGGCTGTCGTAGCCCTCGAGCCATTCGTTGGACTCAGGATCGAATCCTTCGGGGTACTTGTAGTTGCCCTCTTCGTCGTACTCTGCGGCCATCCCGTACAGGGCAGGATCGAACTCGGTGCTGTCCGCGTCCACGCCCTCGTTGGCCTGCTTGAGGGAGAGCGAGATCCGGCGGCGCTCCAGGTCGATGTCGATAACCTTGACGAACAGTTCGTCGCCGACGGAGACAACCTGCTCGGCCAGCTCCACGTGGCGTACTGCCAGTTCGGAGATGTGAACCAAGCCTTCGATACCGTCTTCGACGCGAACAAACGCACCGAAGGGAACGAGCTTGGTGACCTTACCCGGCACAACCTGCCCGAGGGCGTGCGTGCGGGCGAAGGTCTGCCAGGGGTCTTCCTGCGTAGCCTTGAGCGAAAGGGAGACACGCTCGCGGTCCAGGTCGACTTCGAGGACCTCGACGGTAACTTCCTGGCCCACCTCGACAACCTCGGACGGGTGGTCGATGTGCTTCCAG
>DGBL01000173.1 GCA_002384315.1 Micrococcaceae bacterium UBA4005
GTACTCCGCCATCGTCAGCGCCGACAACGCGACACGCAGGCGCACGCCCGGTGGCTCGTCCATCTGGCCGAAGACAAGGGCCGTGTCCTTCAGGACGTTAGCCTCTTCCATTTCCACCCAGAGGTCGTTACCCTCACGGGTACGCTCGCCGACTCCAGCGAACACCGAGGTGCCACCGAAGTTCCGGGCCACACGGGTGATCATTTCCTGGATCAGAACGGTCTTGCCCACACCGGCGCCGCCGAACAGGCCGATCTTTCCACCCTTGATGTACGGGGTGAGCAGGTCGATGCTCTTGATACCGGTCTCCAGCATCTCCGTAGAGCCCTCAAGCGAAGCGAAGGACGGAGCCTTCCGGTGGATAGGCCAGCGCTCGGTGATTTCAAGGGCCGACTCCTCGACGTCCAGGGGCTGGCCCAGAACGTTGAAGATGTGGCCCTTGACGCCGTCGCCAACCGGAACCGAAATCGCCGATCCGGTGTCATGGACAACCGTTCCGCGAACCAGTCCATCAGTGGCCTGCAGCGCGATGGCGCGCACCAGGTTGTCACCGAGGTGCTGGGAGGTCTCGAAGGTGATCGTGTGGGTCTCACCGTTGAGGGTGATCTCACACGTCAGGGCGTTGTAGATTGCGGGAATTGCGTCAGCCGGAAACTCGACGTCGACAACCGGGCCAATGACGCGTGCAATACGGCCGGTAGCGCCGGGGGCAACTGAGTCCGTACCGTGTTCAACAGTCTGGGCAGTCATCTCTCTCACTTCATTCAGTAGATGGCGTGGAACTACGTTTTATCTGGTGAATCAGGATGCGTTCAGCGCATCAGCGCCGGCAACAATCTCCGAAAGCTCCTGCGTAATTTCCGCCTGGCGGGCGGTATTGCGCAGTCGCGTGTACTTCTTGATCAAATCGGTCGCGTTATCGCCGGCGGACTTCATAGCCCGCTGGCGCGCAGCCAGTTCGCTTGCAGCTGACTGGAGCAAGGCCGCGAAAATCCGCGACTCGATGTACCGCGGCAACAGCGCGTCAAGGACACGCTCCGGCTCCGGCTCATACTCATACAGCGGCAACAGATCGGATTCGTTTGCTGCTTCCTCCTCGACGACCTCAAGCGGCAGAAGCCGAATCACGGCCGGCTCCTGGGTCACCATCGAACGGAAGCGCGTGTAAACCACGTGGATCTCGTCGACGCCGCCGTCGTCGTAGTCCGTTGCGAACTCCGCGAGCAGGGCCTTGCCCACCTCGCGGGCAGTTTCGAACTCAGGCGCGTCAGTGCCGCCGGTCCAGACCTGCTCAAACGAACGACGCCGGAAGTCAAAGTACGCCTGGGCCTTGCGCCCGATCAGGAATGTCTTGACCTCCTTGCCCTCCTCATGGAGGAGCTCGAACAGAGCTTCGGCCTGTTTGAGCACGGTGGCCGAGTAAGACCCTGCAAGACCGCGATCGGAAGTCATCACCAACACTGCCGCACGCCGAACCTGCTCGGGTTCGGTGGTGAGCGGGTGGTCGATCTCCGACTGCGACGCAACTGCAGAAACGGCACGGGTGATCGCGTTGGCATACGGCAACGAGGACGCTACACGCGCCCGCGCCTTGCCAATGCGAGAAGTCGCGATCAGTTCCATCGCCTTGAAGATCTTGCGCATCGACGTCGTCGAATTGATCTTCTGGCGGTAGACCCGGATCTGGGCTCCCATACTTGTCCTTTCCTTCGCTCCCGCACGGGGAACGACTAAGGCTGAAGGCCGGTGGTCCAGGCTGGACGCAATGCGTCAGCTCGGACCACCACGGCCCCTAGCGCTTCTGCTTGACGATCTTTTCCTGGTCAACTTCCTCGCCGGCCAGGGCGTCGTACTCCTCATGCCCGGGGCCGACACCGTTCTTGCCTTCACCGAAGAAACCCTGCTTGAAGTCGATGATCAACTTCTTGAGTTCCTCGGCGGTGGAGTCTTCCATCACGTTCGTCTGGGCGAGCGTCGTCAGCACGGAGGCCTTGTGCCGCAGGTGCTCCAGGAACTGCTGTTCGAACTTCTTGATATCGGCGACCGGGACATCATCCAGGTAACCATTGGTGCCAGCCCAGATGGAGACGACCTGTTCCTCGACCGGCATCGGCGAGTACTGACCCTGCTTGAGCAGTTCCATCAGGCGCGCACCACGGGTGAGCTGCTGGCGGGATGCGGCATCCAGGTCAGAGGCGAACATAGCGAACGCCTGCATGTCGCGGTACTGGGCCAGATCGAGCTTCAAGGTACCGGAGACCTTCTTCATCGACTTCACCTGGGCAGCGCCACCCACACGGGATACGGACACACCCACATCCACGGCGGGACGCTGGTTGGCGTTGAAGAGATCCGACTGCAGGAATATCTGCCCGTCAGTGATTGAAATGACGTTGGTCGGAATGTACGCCGAGACGTCGTTAGCCTTCGTCTCGATGAGCGGAAGTCCGGTCATCGAGCCTGCGCCAAGCTCGTCCGAGAGCTTCGCACAACGTTCCAGCAACCGGGAGTGCAAGTAGAAAACATCACCAGGGTAGGCTTCGCGTCCCGGCGGGCGGCGCAGCAGCAACGAGACCGCGCGGTAGGCTTCTGCCTGCTTGGAGAGATCGTCGAAAACGATCAGTACGTGCTTGCCGCCGTACATCCAGTGCTGCCCGATCGCCGAACCGGCATAGGGAGCCAGGTACTTGAAGCCGGCAGGGTCCGATGCCGGGGAGGCAACGATCGTCGTGTACTCCAGGGCGCCCTTGTCCTCGAGGGTCTGACGCACAGCCGCGATGGTCGAGGCTTTCTGTCCAATGGCAACGTAGATGCAGCGGACCTGCTTGTTGACGTCGCCGGACTCCCAGTTCGCCTTCTGGTTGATGATCGTGTCGATGGCGATGGCGGACTTTCCGGTCTGCCGGTCACCGATGATCAGCTGGCGCTGGCCACGGCCGATAGGAATCATCGCATCGATGGCCTTCAACCCGGTCTGCATCGGCTCATGAACCGACTTGCGCTGGGTCACGCCCGGGGCCTGGAGTTCCAGTGCCCGGCGCGCTTCGGCCTTGATCGGACCGAGATCGTCGATGGGCTCGCCCAATGGGTCCACCACGCGGCCGAGGAAGGCGTCGCCAACCGGAACGGAGAGAACCTCGCCCGTTCGGTGTACTTCCTGGCCTTCCTCGATTCCGGTGTAGTCGCCCAGGACAACCACGCCGATTTCACGGGTGTCAAGGTTCTGGGCAAGTCCCAAGGTGCCGTCCTCGAACCGGATCAGCTCGTTGGCCATGACTGAAGGAAGGCCTTCAACCTTGGCAATGCCGTCGCTGGCGGTGGTCACGCGGCCAACTTCGACACGCTCCGCATTTCCGGGTTCGTAGGACGCCGCAAACTCGTTCAACGCATTACGGACATCTTCGGCGTTGATGGTCAATTCGGCCATCTGCAGTCCCTGCTCTCCTGTGTTGCGATTGCCTCCGTTGGAAGACAACCTGTGTGTGATTCAGTCTGTTGGTGCATCGAAGGCGCGCGGGGCGCCTATCCCGCCATCTTTCGGCGGAGGTCGGACAACCGGGTGGCGACTGTGGAGTCAACCATTTCGTCGCCCACACTCACGCGAACGCCTCCGATCAGGGAGGGTTCGACGCTGACGTTTACATTCAGTTCGCGGCCATAGAGACGGTTCAGGGATGCAACAAGCCGGGTGTGCTGCGCATCAGTCAGCGGACGGGTAACGCTGACGTTGGCGATCCACCGCTGCTGGCGCGCTGCCACCAACTCCACGAACCGCTGCACCAGTGCTGCTGGCTTAATTCCCCGGGGGGAAAGCACCGCCTGGCGGATCAGCGCTGCGGCTACCTCGCCAGCCTGGGGAACCAGTTTCAGTGCCAGAGCGGTTTTGGCCTCCGGGCTTGCCTGGCTCTCGCTCAAGGCGCGCTGCAGATCGTGATTCGATCCGACCACGCCAATGAAGGAGAACAATTCGCTCTCGAGCTGGTCAAGGCCGGTGGCTCCTGCTGCGCTGTTTTCCGCAACTGAGATCGCCGCCGTGGCTGCCAGGACCTCGAGAGCATCCCCGATATCCCGCGCGTTGGCCCACCGCTGGGCGGCAAGTTCCCGAAAGACCAGCACAGCATCCGCCGAGACTTTGCCTGAAACTAGACCGTCCACGAGGGAGCCCTTGGCCTCCGCTGACCGCGAGGGATCAGTCAGAGCCCGGCGCAGGCCCGCGTTGCCATCGAGCAATGCGAGGATCGCAAACAGGTCTTCAGCGAGGGTGAGGTCCGCCCCTGCCAGATGTGTCTCCAGCTCAGCGCGTACCGTTGCCAGGGACTGGCTTGATACACCGGCCATTACTTGGCTACACCTGCGCTCTGCGACGATGTCTGCTCGTCCAGCTCTGCAAGGAACCGGTCGACAACACGCGCTGAGCGTGCGTCGTCAGAGAGGGATTCACCGACAATGCGGCTGGCGAGGTCCGTTGCGAGCGTTCCAACCTCGGCCCGCAGGGAGACTACTGCAGCCAGCCGCTCCGCCTCGATCTGCACGTGCGCCTGCTCCGTGATGCGAGCGGATTCAGCAGCTGCCTTCTCCTTCAGCTCAGCAAGGATCTGCGCACCTTCGGAGCGCGCCTCCTCGCGGATACGGTTCGCTTCAGTGCGCGCTTCAACTAACTGCTGCTTGTACTCGTCAAGCGCTGCGTTGGCTTCGGCCTGGGCTGCTTCAGCCTTGGCGATTCCGCCTTCGATGGCTTCGGCGCGTTCCGCAAACGTCTTCTCAAACGCCGGCATGACGTACTTTTTGACAATGAAAAACAGCAGTGCGAAGCCGGCGACCGTAACAAAGAACTCCCACATGTTCGGCGCCAGGGGACTATCGGTCCCGGCAGCCAGAATTACTGCGTTATCCATGTTTCACCCGTCTTTCTACAACTAATCTTCGGATCTTCCGCCACTGTTCCCTAGAGAACGAAGGCGAAGACCAGACCCAGGATGGCGAGAGCTTCGGTGAGCGCCAGGCCCAGGAAGGCGATTGGCTGGAGTACACGCTGCGCCTCAGGCTGACGAGCGACGCCGTTGATGTACGCGGCGAAGACGAGGCCTACACCGATTCCACCGCCGATTGCGGAGAGACCGTAACCTACGAGGTTGAGATTGCCTTCCATTTTATTCCTTTCAAGATGCCGCTCGAGGCGGCAGGTTGTTTGGGATCATCCCCGACGGGGAAGTCTTTTGTAGTGGTGAAATCAGTGGGCGTCGGCGTTGAGGGCGCCTTCGATGTAGATAGCGGCGAGCAGCGTAAAAACGTAAGCCTGCAGCACCATAATCAGCGCTTCGAGCATGTACATTGCCAACGCGCCGACGAGGACCAGGAGGCTGGTTCCCTGCAGCAGGAAATTCTCGCTCATCACCATGAACTCGATGGCGCTTCCGGCAAGCATCACGATCAGGTGGCCTGCAAGCATCGTGGCGAAAAGTCGAAGCGAGTGCGTAACCGGCCGTACCAGAAAGTTCGAGATGATCTCGATGGGTACCACGAGCGGCATGATGTACCAGGGAACCCCTGAGGGCACGACTGCCAGCTTGAAGTACTTCAACCCGTGCTTCTGCAGGCCGATGCCAACCCAGAGAATATAGAACATCGCCGCGATCGCATAGGCGCTTCCCGGGTGGGAAAAGCTTGGCAGCTGCAGTCCGGGCACTGCACCGAACAGGTTATTCACCAGAATCAAGAAGAATGCGGTGAACAGCCACGGAACATACTTCAGGAAGTTCTTCCCGCCGATGATGTCCTTGCCAATGGAGTTGCGCACGAAGCCATACGCCATCTCGCCGGCAAACTGAAACTTGCCCGGAACGAGCTGGCCTTTGCGGGATGCGACGAGGAAGAAGCTGGCAATGAGGACGACCGAGAGGATGATCATCAGCATCTGCTTGCCGAATCCACCCTCGAACCAGATGCCGTACTCACCGCCGAAGGGAAAGATGTCCGGGTAGTGGGTGTCCGAAATGGTGGGGGCAACAAAGCCTTCATCCGGAGTTGCGGCCGGGAGCGCAAGCGCGATCAACGCGTTTCCTCTCTGCAGTGTCCATCGTTGGGCAAATACTCACCGGACACAGTACGACTGTTCCGGCTCATCAAGTTGTGTGGTATCACCGGTTCGCCCCGTCAGGGGGCTCCTCGCGCTCCGCAGGCACATGGCTTGGGGTAGAGGGGTGAGAACTGGTGAGATTGTGCATATGGGATAGATAAAACCCCCCCGCTGCACCTGACAGCCCTCCTACGAGCACCAGCCATCGTGTTCCCAGGAGATTGTCCAGCCCCCAGCCTATCAAACTCCACACCAGGATCCCGCCAATGATGTAGCTGAAGACCGCGATGCCGCCGTTATATCCACCATCACTGTAGCGCCCGGCGTCGTGCCCAGCGCTATCGCGCTGCGGGGGTTTGCGTGCACTCATGGGTTCACCGCTGGTTCGTCAAAGAGAAGGCGGCGTTGCCGTGCGAAAACTATCACTTCGACTACCTGCCACACCACTACAGCCACCACGGCGGCTGAAAAGAACCAGGTTCGTTCAAGCCACGCTGGAGCTCCGAAGAAGAACAGGACGACGGCGAAACCGACCACTTTTATTGCGTAAGTGACAACGAACAGCCCGAGCGCCCCGGACGGATTGGTTCGCCCCAGCGCATGGCCGATGATGAGGCTGATGCCGAAGAAGAGCACGACCAGTCCCGTGCCGAAAAGTACGCTCAGAGCTGCCGCGGGGCCGCCCGCCAACGCTCCAACCGCTGCCAGGCATAGCGCCACCAGACCGGTCCCGGCCAGGCAACGCAGGAGTATGCGCAACCAGGGCGACTCAGTGGGCGAAGATGCGACGACTAACCCGTCGGCCTCCCCCGCTGTACTTGGTCCTTGCGCAGTCACTTCACAGTCCGTTCACGGGTCGATTCAGCGGCAGCTGGAAGGATTCCATACTTTCCACCGCGCAGCCATTGATGCGTTCGACATTGTGGCGATGTGCCGCGGCGTCCAATTGAAATTCTACAACAGATAGAAATAGGGCGGTGACGTTACCGTCGGGGTCAGCTTCCGCGGATTCGTCCAGTGCTGCGCGGTCCTGTGCGCACGCGCAGGAACCTTGGCGAATAAAGATATGCCACCACGGTCAGTGCCGCGACCAGCGATCCGCCGACGGCGTAGGTGGGGCTTTGCGCCGTTGCCACCACGAATCCAGCCAGTCCGGTCACTGCGGAGCAGCAGGTCACCAGCAGGGCCACCTGCACATGGCTGAGCCCATTGACTGTCAACTGCTGGTAGACGTGTTCGCGGTGGGACGCATAGAAACGTTCGCCCCGCCGGATCCTCCGTAAGAACGTGGTGAAAGTATCCGCGAGGTAGATCAGTACTGGCGAGAGCAGATACTCCAGATAGACGCCCGCCAATAATCCGGTGACCGCCATTGCGGCAATGCTGGCTCCGAGCAGATAACTGCCTACGTCGCCGAGGAAAACGACGCCGCGGCCGAGGTTCCAGGGGAGGAAACCTGCAAATGCGGCCGCAACCACGATGCCTGCGACCGTGAGCCACCATTGCTCGCTCAGCACTCCGGCGACGGCATAGAAGGATCCGACCAAAACCCCGTGCATTCCGGAAATTCCGTTGATTCCGTCCATGAAGTTAGCCACATTGATGTAGATCGCGATGGCGAAAGCGCCGATCGGAACCCACCAGTAGCTCTGGTCGATGGTCCAGGCAAGGATGGAGGTTCCTGCCACTCCGAGCGCAAGTTGCGCCCCCGCCCTGGCCTTGATCGAGAGGCCGCGGAAGTCTTCAATCCACCCGAGGACGGAAGCTGCGATGATGACTGCCAGGATGGTCAGGACCAGGGAGCGGTCCACCGGGACGAGTCCGGTAAGGAGAGAGAAGGCCAGCGCCAGCCCCACGCCGCCGGAGACGGCCAGCCCCATCCCGCGGATGACCACTCCGGTGTGGGATGAGCGGTCACTGGGAATATCAACCACACCCCAGCGGAACAGCAGCGGTTTGACCACGACGGGTAGTGCGACGCTCACGCCGAAGGCGATCGCTCCGGCTGCGATCAACAGCGCAATCACTGGTGCGCTCCGTGTTCCGAGGCCTGCGCCGGGGGGCTTTGAAGTTCGCGCAAGCGATGAGCGCTGACACTGTGGTCGAATCTGCCTCGCCGGAGCCATTCCTCAAGGTTGAGCTGGGCCGGATCTGTCGCTGCGACGGAGGTATGCGAAATCTTCGGGTGGAGGGGTCGGGAATCGTCCTCTCCTACTCCCACCAGATCCTCATGCATCTTTTCTCCGGGCCGGAGTCCGGTGAATTCGATCTGGATGTCTTTACCGGACATAGCAATCATGCGTTCGGCGACATCGAGAATCTTCACTGCCTCGCCCATATCCAGGATGAGCACCTCACCGCCCCGGCCGATGGCTCCAGCCTGAACGACCAGCTGGCAGGCTTCGGGAATCGTCATGAAGAAGCGGGTCACCTCAGGGTCCGTGACGGTGATCGGGCCACCCGTGCGGATCTGCTCGGCGAACAAGGGAAGCATTGACCCGCGGCTACCGATCACGTTGCCGAAACGGACCGACACGTACTTTTCGCCCGTGCGCCCGGCGAACCAGGACGTAATGGTCTCGGCGACCCGTTTCGAATGGCCCAGCACGCTCGTGGGATTAGCGGCTTTGTCGGTCGAGATGTTGACGAAATTGGTCACATCCGCGGCCTGGCACGCCTGCAGCACATTCAGCGTACCCAGAATGTTGGTCTTCCAGGCTTCCTCCGGATACTGCTCAAGCAGCGAAACATGTTTTAGCGCCGCCGCGTGGAACACCACCTCCGGCTGCCGGTCCCGGAATATTTCCAGCAATGTCCCGGCGTCCCTGATATCGGCCAGAATAGTATCCCGTCCCGTCAGCAGACCCCGCCCGGTGAGGGATATCTGCGTTGACTGCAGGCCAGTCTCGTCACGATCCAGCATCATGAGTTCGGCTGGGGCGAACGCGGCCAGCTGGCGGCAAAGTTCCGAGCCGATAGAGCCTCCGGCGCCGGTGACCAGGACTCTGCGTCCAGTGATGTAGCCGGAAACTTCGTCCGCATGGATATCCACTGGCCGTCGGCCAATGAGGTCTTCGACAGCGACCTCGCGGAAATCCGAAAGACCCCTAGCGGTATCGAGCATGTCCCGCAGCGGCGGCAGGACCAGCACCTTGATGTTCAGTCCCGCAACGAGGTCCGAGACCTTGCGCACCTGCGAAGCCTCGACGTCGCTGAACGCGATGACCAGGACGGACGGCTGGACGCGGGTCACAATCCCCGGGAGGTTCTCGATCCGCCCCAGCACGGGCACGGAGGCGACCCGAAGGTGTTTCTTCGCCGGGTCGTCGTCAATCAGTCCCACCGGGTAGTACGGGGAGTCCGGATCCTGCATCATGCGGGAGACCAGTGAGCTACCGAGGAACCCCGCGCCGTAGATCAGGGTCCTTTGGGCGTCCTCACCCGGTTTTGCCTTGCTTTCCACATACATGCGCTTCAGATACCGGGTGGAGGCGAGGAACATCGCGGCGAAGGGAAAGGCAATGAACCCGATACTGCGCGGGATCTGGATAACACTAAAGAACGCGATGGAGACCAGCACCAGGACGATCGAGACAATGACGGTGACGATCACCAGCAGCTTGGCCTCATGGAAGCTTCCGAAGCTGTAGCGGCCGCGGTACAGAGCAAAGCTCAGGCCCACCAGCAACTGAGCGATGATCGCAACAATGCAGAAAATCAGCACTCCACGGGCATTGATCTCGTTGACCAGCAACTCATAGCGCAGAATCAACGCCAGCAGGATCGCCACGACCCAGGCCACTGAATCAAAGAGATACTGAAGCCACAACCACAGGGTCGGCTTCTCCCCCGGCGCTGCGGTACTGCTGTGTGGGGCGCCCCCGGACTGGTTCCGACGCTCGTCTTGTCTCATGGTTCCTAACAACAATCTGCAGCCTGCCCACCCCCTGGGACCGGTATGGCGCGGGGTTTCACTACACCATCCTTCCACGGCGGTGTAATAGACTCTTCCTACCCGAGCATACTAACCGCACAATGCCGCGCCGCCCGGTTCGGGCGCGCGTTGCCGTCGGTCTGGAAGGAACATCTTGCACGAAACGGTGGCAGTCGCCGCGGTGACTTTCGACCGTCCGGCCGATGTACGTACCCTCCTCACTGCCCTCGATGCGCAAACAGTCCAGTTGCTCACTGTGGCATTAGTGGACTCCGGAAGCAGCGACGTCTCCGGAATCGTCGAGGACTCCCCCGGCACTATTAACTACATCCGTTCACTGAGCAACCTGGGCGGCGCAGGCGGGTTTTCGCTGGCCATCCTCTCAGCCCTGGCCAGCGGTGCGGACTGGGTCTGGATTATGGATGACGACGCCCATCCGGAGGACCCGGACTGCCTGGCGACGCTCCTTGAAGCAGCCAGCACGCGCGGTCTCGACGTCGTCCTTCCTCTGGTCGTCGCCCCCGGCCAGCCTGAGACCCTCTCCTTTCCGTTCCGCCTGGACGGCAAGCTCACCCACAGCCGGGAGCAGGTGGAACGCCACGGTTTCCTGCCGGGCATCGGCCAGTTCTTCAACGGCGCGCTGATCCGTTCGGACGTCTTTTTCCGGGTCGGGTTGCCCGACCTGCGGTTGTTCATCCGCGGTGACGAAACGGACTTCATGGTGCGTTTGGGGAGGGCTGGGATCCCATTCGGGACAGTGACCACCACCGCGCTGAGCCACCCGCCAGGCTGGTCGGAAGTGCAACGGGTGTGGGGCGACCGGCTACATGTGCTGGTTCCGGAAACAGCATTCAAGCGCTTCTACTTCTTCCGCAATCGAGGCTATCTCGCGCGCCGGTACCTCCGACCCCGCTCCCTGGTGGCGGACCTGGTGGGGTATCCGGCCTATTTCCTGCGCACCGGCGACCTGGCTGGCTTTGCCGCTTGGGCGCGCGCGTACTGGGCAGGGATCCGCGGCGGATCCTTCGGGCCGCCCCGGGATCTGGGATTCTGAGATGGCAACCCAGGCAAGCGCCCGCGCCGCGTCAGTAACGCTCGTGATCACGACGTTTAATCGCGCCGGATACCTCGAAGGTCTGCTGAGATCCGTTGCGCTGCTCGACCCAGCCCCGGGGGCGGTCGTGGTGGTGGACAACGCGAGCACCGATTCCACCCAGGAACTGGTCTCCCGGACGGAGGCAGAGTTTCCAGTACCGTTATACAACCTCAGGCTGCCGGATAACGTAGGTGGTTCCGGGGGGTTTTCCGCGGGAGTGCAGTACGCGCTCGACCACCGCGCCGAGTGGCTCTGGCTGATGGACGACGACGTCG
>DGBL01000027.1 GCA_002384315.1 Micrococcaceae bacterium UBA4005
GACGACCTTGATGACGGCCAAGTAATTCTGCGGTGCTGCCACGTCCTGTGTCCCTTGTTCGAATCTTTGCGCTGGATTGCGGTTGGCCTCCCGACCGGAGCCGGATTCAACCTTCACTTCATCAACATTAACCCTCAGGTTGAAAGTAAATGTTATGTCAAGTAACTGCTACCTGAGACGCTATGGCCCGGGGCTGCCGCATGCAATGACCGCTGCAGCGTGTCGCCGTTTTCTTTCCGTGCGGTCATCGCGTCACCGGCCGGTCGGGTGTGCTGACGTCGAACTCGCGTACTGGCGGATCGGCTGGCGGCTGCGCCAAAAGCGCCTGCAACACTCTGGCCTTGGCGTCGTTCTGCTCGGCGCTCCCCCAGAAAATTTTCTGGTCTCCGGTCAGGGCGAGTTCGATGGAGTCCACGCTTTGGGCCGACGCGCTCTCCAACCGTGCGAGGATTCCCGGAGGCAGATCCGCGAGAACAGCGGTGATGGACGAAAAAACCTCGCTGTTGACCGCATCGCTGCCGCCGTCGATCAATGGCAACTTCACGGATGCCCGGTCCTTTACCCCCTTGAGCTGCCGCCCTTGCGCATCGATGAGCATGAAAACGTCCCCGCTCTGCAGCACGGCAACGGGTTTGCGCTCGATCACCGTGAGAACAAGCGTGGACGGAGGAGCAGCCGCCACCTTGACGTCCTCGATCGGTGCCATGTGCTTGAGCAGTTCCCGGGCCTGGTCGTCAGTGATCTTCGTCAAGGACACTCCCATCAACGGCTCCAAGGCTGCGCTGACCTCCCCCGTCGTCACGAGGCTGGCGCCCTCGACCGTGACGGACCGGACGGCCAGTGCGGGGGAAAAAACCAGATAGGCAAGCAGCCCCCCGATGACGAGCGCAACCGAGCCTGTGATGATGAGCAGGATCCTTCGACGCTTCCTCCGCGGCGGCTCAGGAAATTCAAGCAGCGTCGCGTCTGGAGTTGCCGCTTCCGCTGGGATGCTGGTCACAGTAACCCTGGAAGAAGTAGCACGGACTTTCCCGTGGAGACCTTCAGGCACGGTTTCTTTGGGCACGGTTTCTTCAGACTCAGTTTCTTTCGACACGCTTACGCCGGGCCTCCGGTCGATTCCGGTGCCGTTCCAGATCCGGAGGGTGCCGGCGTGTCCTGCAGCAGCGATACGAGACGCCCAGCGAGATGGGTCACGTCCCCGGCGCCCACCGTCAGGATGATGTCTCCAGGTTCAACGCGAGAGACCAGCAGCCGCAATGCCTCCTCCGTGTCTTCCAGATAGCCCCCCGGGCACTGCAGGTGGGCCGCTATCAGGGCGCTGCTCACTCCAGGAACAGGATCTTCCCGGGCGGCATAGATCGGCAGGATGGTCACCTGGTCGGCCAGTCCCAGGGAACGGCCGAAAGCGGCCGCGAATTCGCGCGTGCGTGAATACAGATGCGGCTGGAATAGCACATGGACCCGATGCCCGCGGGCCACGGTGCGGGCGGCCGTCAGCGCGGCGGCGACTTCCGTCGGGTGGTGTGCGTAATCGTCGAAAACGCGGACGCCCGCTGCCTCCCCCCTGGCCTCGAAGCGCCGCGCCGCCCCCGTAAAGGAGGCCAGTCCGGCAGCGGCCACAGCCGGGTCGACACCGAGCTCAAGGGCAACACAGAAAGCAGCGGCGGCGTTGAGAATATTGTGCTGGCCGGGAACGCTGAGCTGAAGATCCTGGCTGGCGTCAAGGCCGTCGATACTGAAGGAGAGCAGGCTCGCTGAGGTGCTTCCGACGGCGCGCGTGGCGCTAATACGCACATCGGCGTTCTCTGCGTAGCCATAGGTGCGTAGCCGTGGTCCACGGCCATGCCGGCCCGCCAGCGCCGCCGCGCCGCCGTCATCGGCGCAGGCGACCAGCACTCCATCGGCGGGAAGCAGCTCAACGAATCTGTCGAAGACAGCGTCCACCGCAGCTGCTGTGCCGTAGTGGTCCAGATGGTCGGCTTCGACATTCGTCACGACCGCCAGTTGCGGCCGATAGTTCAGGAAGGACCCGTCCGACTCATCAGCTTCGGCAACGAAGGTATCTCCCGTACCCCAGTGCGCATTCACACCCAGTGCCGCGACGTCACCGCCGATCGCAAACGAGGGATCCAACGCAGCCGCCTGCAACATGACGGTGATCATCGCCGTCGTCGTTGTCTTTCCGTGGGTTCCGGCGACGGCGACGACGCTCCGGCCGGTCATGGCGGCCGCCAGCGCCTCGGACCGGTGCAGGACGGTAATCCCTGCCGCCCTGGCCGCTACCAGCTCCGGGTTGTCCTCGCGGATGGCCGAGGAGACCACCACGGTACTCGCGCCCGCCACATTGGATCCGTGGTGGCCGACCATGATTTCCGCACCGAGGGCGGCCAGGGAGCGCAGCCCGGCGCTCTGCTGCGCATCCGACCCGGAGACTTCGAGCTGCTGTCCAAGCAGGACCCGCGCCACGGCCGACATCCCGGCTCCGCCGATTCCAATGAAATGCACGCGGCCTGCGAGGATCGGCGACTTGTTCATGATGGCTCCTGCTGATCGTGGGGTGTGGAGGCGTTCGACTGCGCAGCAGCCTGGATGACCAGCTCAGCCATCCGCCGGTCCGCGTCGTTGATTCCCTGGCCCGCAGCGGCTCTTGACATGCGCGCGAGTTCGGCTGAATTCTTCACCAACGGCAGACCCGTTGCGAGCAGCCAGTCAGAACTAAGAGCCGCGTCCTCAACCAGCAGCGCACCTCCCGCGGAAACCAGCGAGGCAGCATTAAGCCGCTGCTCTCCATTGCCGTGCGGCAACGGCACAAGTATCGAAGGCAGGCCGACGACGGCGAGCTCGCACACGGTTGCCGCACCAGCGCGGGCGAGCAGCAGGTCGGCCGCCGCGTACACCGTTTCCATGGTGTCCACATAAGGGACCTGGTGATAGCCCGGCCCTGCAAGCAGCGAACCGTCCGCAGCACGAATTTCCTTACCCCGGCCCGTAATATGCAGGATCTGGACTCCGGCCGCACTGCACTGCCCCGCGATAGCCGCAACGGCCCGGTTGATGCTCGCCGCCCCGGATGATCCGCCGGTGACGACCAGCGTGGGAACGTCCTCGGCTAGCCCGAGCACTGCGCGCGCAGCCGATCGTTCCGCAGCACGGTCCAATCGGGTGATTTCCCTGCGCATCGGCATTCCCACAAAGACGGCATCTGGCAACGGCGTTTCACGGAAAGCCACGGCGACGGTACAGGCAATCCGGGCGCCCAGCCTATTGGCCAAGCCTGGCCGGGCATTGGCCTCGTGGATCACCACCGGCACGCCTCTCCACCGCGCGGCAAGATACAGCGGCGCTGATACATATCCGCCCACACCTACAACGACGTCGGCATTGGCTGTGTCGATGATGCCGACGGCCTGACTGATGGCCCGCAGCAGGCGCGCGGGCAACTTCACCAGGTCAACCGACGGGCGCCGTGGCATCGGCACACGATCGATCGTCCGGAGCTGGTAACCGGCCACGGGAACCAGTCTGGTCTCCATCCCGGCTTGCGTCCCCACGACCACGACTCGGGTGTCCGGGCGTGCGGCGGTAAGCGCGTCGGCGATAGCCAGCAGTGGGCTGATATGCCCGGCGGTGCCGCCTCCCGCGAAGACAACAGACAGGGGTACGGGAGTGCTCATATCGATGCGGGTTCCTTGGTTGCGTCTTCCGTAGCGGCGTCGAGGATTTCCTGCGGCACTTTGCGGGCGAAGGCCAGCAAAACCCCGACCGCCGCGAGTGTGAAGGTCAGCGCGGACCCGCCATAGGAAATAAAGGGCAGCGGCACGCCGATCACGGGAAGCAAACCAGTGACCATGCCGATATTCACGAACGCCTGGCCGATGATCCAGACGAGGATCGAGCCCATAAGTATGCGCACGAACGGGTCCGTATAGCGCATCGCCACCCGGATGGTCGCAATGGCCAGGATTCCGAACAGAGCGACGACGACGACGGCGCCGACCAATCCGAATTCCTCGCCGATGATCGCGAAAATGAAGTCATTGTGCGCTTCGGGGATCCAGTTCCACTTCTGTCGGCTCTGCCCGATACCCACTCCGAAGAATCCTCCGGAAGCCATCGCGAAAAGTCCGTTGTCGGATTGCAGGCAAAGGTCCTGGCCGTCGTCGCAGTTCAGACGGAGCCAAGCATTGATCCGGCCGCTTCTATTGCCGCTGCCGACCACCAGCAGGATCGATCCGAGAATCCCGGCGATTCCGGCGAGGGAGAACATTTTCATGGGCGCTCCGGCGAAGAACAGCGCAGCGGCCATGATCATCATGAGGATGATCGCCGTGCCCATATCCCCACCCAGCAGGACCAACCCGATAGGCAGGCCGCCGATGGGGAGCGCGGGCATCACCGCGTGTTTCCAATCGCGAATCAGAGCCTTCTTCCGGGAGAGCACCATGGCGAGCCAGAGTGCGAGGGCTAGTTTCGCTGGTTCCGAGGGCTGCAGCGACTGGTTTCCGATCCGGATCCAGTTCTGGTTTCCATTGATGGATTCGCCGATCACCAGCACGAGTATCAGCAGCACGACTGCCACGCCGAGCCCGGGCCAGGCGAGTATTCGCAGGCCCCGCGGTCCAAACCTTGAAAGGATGAGCATCAGGACCAGTCCGGCCGCGGCCCACATGGCCTGCTTGAGGAAGAGGTTGAACTCGGAGGTTCCTGCGGAAATCGCTTCCACCGAGGAGGCGGAGAGCACCATCATCAGCCCGATGGCCGTCAACGCTAGGGCCGAGCCCAGGATGAGGTAATAGCTCGAGCCGCTGGGCATCCGCGACGTTCCCTCGATGGCGTTCCAGCCTGTGGCGATCCGCTGCCGGAGACCGCGGCGCTGCACGGCTGGCGAACGGGTGGGTGTGGTGGCCATCTACGACTCCTTCGCGGTGTTCGCCTGCCCCTCCACCACCGATCGAACGGCCTGGACAAAGGCCTCGCCCCGGTGGGCGTAGGAAGAAAACTGATCCATGGACGCGGCAGCCGGAGCCATGAGGACGGTGTCGCCGTCGGTTGCCAGAAGCGCCGCCTGGGCAACAGCCCGTTTCATCACTTCCTCCCCGGAGGTCTCCCCTTCCGGTTCGACAGCCAGCTGTCCTCCTCCAGTGTGACCGCTGCCTGGAGTGAAGACTGGAACATCTGGCGCGTGTCGGTTTAACGCGCCGGACAATGGTGTGGCGTCCGTCCCGATGACCACCACAGCCCTGAGCCGTCCGGCGTTGGAGCGCACCAGATCGTCGTAGTCGACACCTTTGGAAAGTCCTCCGGCGATCCACACCACGGACTGGAAAGAGGCCAGCGAGGCCGCTGCGGCATGCGGATTGGTCGCTTTTGAATCGTTGACCCAGAGCACCCCGTCCCGGGAGGTCACTACCTGGATGCGGTGCTCACCCGGCAGGTAGGCGCGGAGCCCCTCCCGGATTGCGGACGCAGCCACTCCGGCTGCCCGCGCGAGCGCCGCGGCCGCCAGCGCGTTGGCTACCAGATGCCGCGGAACCACTGCGCCCAGATCTGCGGTGGCGGCGAGCTCGCGGGCTGAATCCTTGCGCTGTTCGATGAACGCCCGGTCCACGAGCAGGCCGTCAACCACGCCGAGCATGCTGACCGCGGGGGTCCCCGTCGTGAACCCCACCGCCCGGCATCCTTCCACGACGTCGGCATCCTCAACCATCTTCTCGGTATCCCGTTGGTCGGCGTTATAAATGCACGCCACCTGGGTCCGCTCATAGACTCTGGCCTTGTCGGCAAGGTAGTGCTGGTACCCGCCGTGCCAATCGACATGGTCCTGCGCAACGTTAAGGCAGACGCTGGCCAGCGGTGACACCGATTCGGTCCAGTGCAGCTGGAAACTGGAAAGTTCGACGGCGATCATGTCGTATCCGTCCGGGTCCCGGATAACATCCAGGATGGGTGTGCCCACATTTCCGGCTGCGATCGCACGCAGGCCTGCGGCACGCAAAATGGACTCCGTCATCCCCACCGTCGTGGTCTTGCCGTTCGTGCCCGTAATGCACAGCCACGGCGGGGTTTTTCGTCCATGGCGGAGCCGGACCCGCCACGCGAGCTCGACATCGCCCCAGATGGGGATGCCCGCCGCAGCGGCGGCGCTGAGCACCGGGTGGGTGGGACTCCAACCAGGCGAGGCGATCACCAGTTCCGGTGCGGCTCCGTCGACCAGCGGCACAGCGTCGGTATGTTCGGGGCCGAGCAATACGCCAGCCGCCCCGACAATCCGCAGCGTGTCCGCCCGGGCCTGGTTCTGGGTGGAAGCTTTACCGTCCACGACAACGACGCGCGCTCCGAGTTCAATCAGCGTATCGGCCGCAGAGAAACCGGTTTGTCCGATCCCTGCGACGACGACTCGAAGCGCTGACCAGTCCGCGTCCCAGCTGGTAAGCAACCCGAGATCGCGGGGACCGCCTGGCTTAGCCTTTCCGTCCGTCAACCCACAACCCATTCCGCATAGAAAATCCCCAGGGCCACCGCCACGAAGAGCCCAGCGAGTATCCAAAAGCGTACGACGACGGTCACTTCCTGCCAGCCCTTGAGCTCGAAGTGGTGCTGGAGCGGCGCCATCTTGAAGACGCGCTTTCCGCCCGTCAGCTTGAAATAACCGACCTGGATGATGACCGAGAGTGTGATCATCACGAACAGTCCTGCCATGATGACCAGTAGCAGCTGGGTCCGGGAGAGGATGGCGAACCCGGCGATCGCCCCGCCGATGGCCAGTGAGCCGGTATCACCCATGAAGATCTTGGCGGGCGAAGTATTCCACCAAAGGAATCCGACCAGGGCCCCGCACATGGCTCCGGCAATCAGCGCCAGGTCCAATGGATCACGGACCTCGTAGCAGACATTCCCGGGCACCCGCGGCGATCCGCAACTCTGGTTGGACTGCCAGATTCCCATCAGCATGTACGCGCCGAACACCAGGATCGCTGCCCCGGCTGCGAGCCCGTCGAGTCCGTCGGCAAGATTCACCCCATTGGTCGCCGCGGTGATGATCAGGTTGGACCACAGCACAAAGAGGATTGCCCCAAGAAGGGTCCCCGCGAAGGCGAAGTCGATAGGGGTGTCGCGAATGAACGAGACTGCCGTGGAGGCGGGCGTGCGCCCCTGCGCATTGGGAAACTGCAGCGCGAGGACTGCGAAGATGATTCCCACCAGTGTCTGGCCCGCGATTTTGGCCGGAGCGCTCAGGCCCAGGCTGCGTTGCTTGGAGATCTTGATGTAGTCATCGAAGAAACCGACGATTCCCATTCCTGTCATAACCATCAGCAGCAGCAGACCGGACACCGTTGGGCCGGTCGATGTCCCTGCCATGGACATCACCAGGTGGGTCGTGAAGTAGGCCAAGAGCACGGCACCTACGATGACGGCTCCGCCCATGGTCGGAGTTCCGCGTTTCGTATGGTGGGCGGTGGGCCCGTCGTCCCGGATGAACTGGCCGTAGCTTTTGTTCACCAGCAGGCGGATGAACAGCGGAGTCCCCACGAATGCGATCAACAGCGCGGAAGCTGATCCAGCTAGGAGAGCGATCACGACTGTGGGCCTTCCGGAGGGGCGATGGCGTCAGTTCGTAATGCTATCCGATCCCCGAGGAACCGAAGTCCAGCCCCGTTCGAGGACTTGAAGAGCACCAGGTCCCCCGGGCGCAGTTCCTGCTCAAGGAGCCGCTCGGCTGTTTCCACATCAGGAACGTGCTGGGCTTCCTCACCCCAGGACCCCTCAAGGACAGCCCCGTTATAGAGTGCGCGGGTGCCGCTTCCAATCGCCAGTAGGCGTGAAATGTTCAACCGCACGGCCACCCGGCCCAGCAGATCGTGTTCTTCAATCGAGCGCTCACCGAGTTCGAGCATCTCGCCGAGCACTGCCCAGGTGCGGCGGTCCCGCCCCAGCTCAGCGAGCGTGCGCAAGGCAGCGCGCATCGATTCCGGGTTCGCGTTATAGGCGTCATTGATCACGGTGACGCCATCCGGGCGCTCGGTGCGTTCCATCCGCCACCGGCTCGCCGCACCGGTGGTGTTCAGCGCACGCGCGATGCGCTCCCCAGGAACGCCCACGGCCCAGGCCACCGCCGCCGCAGCCAGCAGGTTATCGATCTGGTGCAGGCCGATCAGCGGGGACGTTACCGCGTGCATCGAGCCGTCTGGAAGCTTGAGCTCGAAGGTGGGGTGCCCCGCCGTCGTCGTTGTTCCGTGCACCGCAGTGAGGACCGGCCCATCCGCGGGCCGGAAATCCGTGGACGACGTGAAATACATCCTGCGTGCCGCGGTACGCTCACGCATAGCCAGGACCCGTTCGTCATCGGCGTTGATGATTGCCGTGCCTGCCGCGTCGAGGGCTTCCAGGAGTTCGCCTTTGGCTACCGCAATATTCTCAATCCCTCCGAATTCGCCGGCGTGCGCCGACCCGACACAGAGCACAACCCCCACATCCGGACGTACCATCCGGGCCAGGTAGTCGATATTTCCCCGGCGGGTGGCACCCATCTCGATGATCAGGTACCGCGTGCCGTACTCTGCGGAGAAAATGGTCAGCGGCACGCCGACTTCGCCGTTGAACGACCCGGTGGGGGCTACTGTCGTTCCTTCGGCCGCGAGGATTCCGTACAACAGGTCCTTGGTAGTGGTTTTTCCGGCGGAGCCGGTAATCCCGATCACCGTCAACGCGGAGTGTTCGCGGAGCCGTCGGACCGCTTCGGCGGCCAGGGCGCCCATCGCCAGCACCGTATCGGCAACGATCACTGCAGGCAGGTCCGCTCCGGCGTCGTCAAGGACCGCGTGCTCCGCAACGGCGAGCACGGCGCCGTTCGCGAAGGCTTGGGCTGCGTGGAGGTGCCCGTCGGAGACTTCTCCGCGTTTGGCGAAGAACAGTCCTCCGGCGCGGGACTCGCGTGAATCCGTGGTCGCGGAGCTCACGCGCAGCGACGCCTCCGCCCGTGCACTGGGCGAAAGCGAGCCACTGGTGATTTCGGCGATATCCGCCGCGCTGAATTCAATCATGACGATCTAAGACTCTATCTTCCAGTCGGCAAGCACAGAGAATCCGTGCCGTGTCAATGCGGCAGCCAACTCCACGCGGTCGTCAAGGGGCACATTCACCCCCTTGATTTCCTGCCAGATCTCATGTCCCCGACCGGCCACTACGATCGTATCCAGCGGCGAGGCAAGGGCCACGGCCCGTTCGATGGCGACCGCGCGGGGTGCTACCTCCAGGATTTCGCACGCAAGGTGCTGGTTGGCACGGGCCTCAAGCGCCCCAGCCAGCACGGCGCGCCGGATGGACCCCGGATCCTCGTCGTGCGGATCATCGTCGGTGACAATGACGACGTCGGCCAGTTGCGCGGCGGTTGCACCCATGATGGGGCGCTTGGTCTCGTCGCGCTGGCCGGTGGCGCCGAAGACCACGATCAGGCGCGAGTTTGCCGAGGTTGCGCGCAAAGAGGTCAGAGTCCGGCTCAGCGCGTCCGTATTATGCGCGAAGTCAACGATGGCGCGAGGGTGTTCACCGATGAGTTGCATCCGGCCCGGGACCGCCGTGGTGAACGGGTCATGGAGATCGGCGGCAGCCTGCAGGCTCGCGCAGTCAACACCCGAGGCGAGCACCATCACCGCGGCAAGGGCGGCATTGGCGACGTTGAAAGTTCCCGGCAGGCCCGTGCGCAGTGATAGCGTCTGCCCCGCGCTACCAGTCAGGATGAACCTATGGCCCGAACCATCCGGTTCCAGCTCCGATACGTGCCAGTCGGCGTCCGTCCTTGCGCCGTCGGTGCGTAGCGTGATGACTGGGCAAGTCGCTGCTGCCGCCATTTGCTCGCCCCATGTGTCGTCGATGCACACCACCGCAATCCCGCAGCGCGAGCGGCGGAAGAGCTTTCCCTTGGCGTCCCGGTAGGCCTCCATGGTGCCGTGCAGATCCAGGTGGTCCTGCGTGAGGTTCGTGAACCCGGCAACGTCGAACCACACACCGTCAACCCGCCCGAATTCGAGGGCATGGGAGGAGACCTCCATCGCCGTGGCATCCAGCGTTCGTTCGCGCATCAGCGCCAGTAGCGAGTGCACCTGCGGAGCTTCGGGAGTGGTGAGCGCACTCGGGATCGACTCTGCGCCGGCAAGGATCTCGATGGTTCCGATCAGCCCGGTCGTTTGTCCCAACGCCTGCAGCAGCGAGGCCACAAAATAGCTGGTCGTGGTCTTTCCGTTGGTTCCGGTCACGCCGAAGAGTTTCGGGCGCGGTTCAGCTGCCGGTTGGCTGGAGAAGATTGCCGCCGCCAGCGGTCCAGTCAGTTCTCGCACGTCGGCACAGACGAAGACCGGCACGCCGAACGGCGCTGGCTGGCTGGCGATCATGCCCGCCCCCGTGGCGTCGGTCAGAATGGCCGCGGCACCATGGCGTATGGCTGCTGACGCGAATTCCGCACCGTGGGTCCGGGCGCCTGGCGCAGCGATATAGAGATCCCCGGGCTGGATCTGCCGCGAGTCGAGACAAACCCCGGTGAGCGCCACCGACGCCGCGGGATGCTCCGCTGCGCTGACTGTGCCGATACGAACAGCAGGCAGTCCGGCGGGGAGCTGCCGAAGGGCATCCCTGAATGTGCAGGGCTGGATATGACGGGGACGCATCGCGGTACGCGAGTCCCCAGACGAGGAAATCATGGGCTCGTGGGCTGCTTCCGACTCAGTATTCCACCGGGTAAATGTCGGGTTTTCCGGTAGATGGTGGGACGTTCTTCGAATTGAGGACTTGCATCATGACCTTCTGGAAAGATTCCCCTGGAACCAGATAGTACAGATCGCCCTGGGGCCGCTGGAGAGTCACTACCACCACATATTCCGGATCCTCCATCGGAGCCATTCCAACGTAGGACAACGTGTAGCCATCGTAACCGCCCGTCGGTCCAGGCGCTTCCGCCGTCCCGGTCTTGGATCCAACCCGGTACTGATCCAATGCGCCCGATTTTCCCGAACCTTCAATGGTGACGGTCTCCAGCATTTTCTGCAGTTTCGACGCGGTGTCGCCCGAAACCACATCGATTCCTGCTGCCTGGGGCACCTGGTGCTCGGTCCCGTCCGGGTCGATATAGGCGTCGATCAGACGCGGCTGCAAACGCACGCCGTCATTCGCAATGGTCTGGTACACCATGGCCGTGTGCAGGGCGGTTTGCGCCAGACCCTGGCCGAAGAGGACCGTGTACTGCTGCCTGTCATCCCACTGCTCCGGCTTGGCCAGCAGTCCGGAAGATTCGCTGTACAGTCCGGTGTTCAGCGGCTGTCCGATCCCGAACTTGGTGAGCCAGTCGTAACGTTGCTGCTTGGTCAGCTGCTCGCCCACCATCACGGTTCCCGTGTTCATGGAGCGCGCGAAGATCCCGGCTACGGTGCGCTTTTCGAGACCGTGTTCGAATGCGTCCTTGAAGGTCTGGTTACCTACGGTATACGTCGGCGGTGTCTCGAACCGCGACGTCGGTTCCACGATTCCTTCCTCGATGGCCGCAGCCATGGTGATCAGTTTCGTGGTGGAACCCGGTTCGAACGCGGCGCTCACCGAAAACGGGCTGCGCAGCTCCGGATCGGTGGCGCCCGGGTTGTTCGGATCAGGGGTGGTCGACTCGGCCATGGCCTTGATCGCCCCCGTTTTCGCCTCCACCACCACAATGTTTCCCCAGTCGGCGCCGTACTCGTTTACCTGGGAAGCGATGGTCTGCTGCGCAAACCACTGCAGGTCCTGGTCGATCGTGAGCTTCACGGAACGGCCGTCCACCGCAGGAACGTCCTCGTTGGTGGCGTAGGGAATGCGTATACCGTCCCCGCCGATCTCGAAAGTCTTGCTCCCTGCCTCGCCCCTGAGGAGCTTGTCTTGCGACAGTTCAAGCCCCTCGCGGGCTTCCCCATCCGGGCCCACATACCCGATAATCGATCCCGCTACCGGACCCGCAGGGTAGGTGCGCTGGCTCGTCTCGTCCGCATAGACGCCGGGCACCCCTACCACTAGGGCCCTGTTCTTCACTTCCGGAGTTACCGCCCGGGCCACATAATTGAAACTTTTGTCTCCGATAATGGCGTCTTCCAGCGTGGCTGCGTCCACCCCAAGGATTGCAGAGAGCTCCTGCATGCCCTGTTCCATGGGGATCCCGGTCTCACGTACGTTCGTGTCGGGATTGAAGCGGTCGAAGGTCGCCCCCGAGTTCAGCCGCTGGTCAACCACAATGTCGAAGCGCTCGATACTGCGCGCCAGGTAGTTCCCGTTCGCGTCCAGGATCGCCCCCCGCTCCGGCTGCACCGGGGTCGTGGTGAGCCGCTTCGAGAGTCCGGCCTGAGCCATCCCACCCAGATCGAGCGCCTGGAGCTGGAAAAGACGCACGCCCAGCACCAACAGCAGCACCAACACGAAGGCAAGTCCGAAGCGCAGTCTCCGGGAACTAAGCGCCACACGCAGCGCGTCGGGGTCTTCCAACGGTGTTTTTGCCACGGAATTCCTTGTCAATCGGAGCGGAAGGCCAGCTAGTGCAATGGTGGTGCGTCCACATAACCTACGGGATTGACTGCCGCGGCGCCGGAAGCGTGCCGCCCGTGTCCGCAATCTCCCGAGCAACGCCTTGGGCGTTGCTCACAGCCGGGGGTGTGACTGACTCAATGGTTTTCGTTACGGTGTCCTTCGGGACCGGCGGCGGCAGAACGGCCTGCGGCAAAACCTCCGCCACAGTCACCTCCGGTGCAGCCACAACCACTCGCGGCCCATTGCCGTCTTTGGCCGGCTCCGGAACGCCCGCAACCTTCAACGTACTGACATCGATTGTTCCGAAGGTCGCCGAAGCCACCATTCCGAGTTCCGTTGCCGCCGCTGCGAGGTTCTGCGGGGCTGCCTGGTCCTCAATCTTCTGGACCAACGCCTGGTTTTCCTGGTTGAGCCCGATCTGCTGGTTCCGGAGCTGGACAAGTTCGTATTGCGTACTGGAGACAGAGATGTTGAGCATTAACACCGTGGCCAGGGCTACTACGAGGACTGCGAAGCTGAAGACTGCGAACGGCATCCGCCGTCGTGTGGCTCGGGGTGGCACGAGGGAAAGCGGCGTGCGTACTTTATGGCCCGGGGCACCCTCGCGCTCCCGGCGGGATGGAAAGGTGGACAGGGCGTTGTTGCCTGCGCTGAGAGAGGTAGCCACTATCTGGGTGGCGAGCGGTGCCTGGCTCATCGAGTCTTCCTGTTCGTTCTCCCGGCGCCTGCCGTATTTCGATGTGGTGTGGTCCTGGTGCGTTGAACTGCGCGGAGTCTGGCCGAAGCGGCCCGGGGGTTCTCTTCGACCTCCTGCGCAGTGGGTGACTCGGTGCCGCGCGTCAGTGAGGTTAAGTACGCTTTGTGTTCCTCGAGCTCCACCGGAAAGCCCACGGGAGCCGACGAGCGGGTGCCCGCCGAGAAGGCGGTCTTGACGATGCGGTCCTCCAGCGAGTGGTAGGACATTGCCACTACCCGGCCGCCGACGACGGTTGCCTCTATCGCTGCGGGAATTGCCCGGCCCAGCACCGATAACTCCTCGTTGACTTCGATGCGCAGCGCCTGGAAGGTCCGTTTTGCCGGGTGTCCGCCGGTCCGTGCCGCGGAGGCCGGGACGACGGAGCGAATCACCTCGACCAACTCTGCGGTGGTGGCCAGGGGCTTCGCGCTTCGCGCAGTCCCTATCGCGGTGGCGATCCGGCCAGCGAACTTCTCCTCCCCCCACGCTCGGATAATGCGTTGCAGCTCTTCTACCGAATACGTGTTCACGACGTCGGCCGCTGTGCGACCCTGGCTCTTGTCCATCCGCATGTCCAGCGGTGCGTCGAAGGAGTAGGCGAATCCACGCTCGTGCTCGTCGAGCTGCAATGAGGAAACACCCAGGTCAAACAGCACACCGTCAACTGCTGCGATGCCGAGGTCGGCTAGCACCGCACCAAGTTCGTCGTATACGGCATGGACGAGGTCAGTGCGGCCCTCAAAGGCAGCGAGCCGGGTTCCAGCCAGGCTCAGCGCCTCGGTGTCACGGTCGATTCCCACGAGATGCGCGTCCGGGAACGTGCGGAGCATGTATTCGCAGTGCCCTCCCATGCCGAGCGTTGCATCAACAAGCACGGGAGTACGTCCGGCCGCACGCGCGGCATCCACCGCGGGGGCCAACAGCGCAATACAGCGTTCGCGCAGCACCGGTATATGGCGTTCGGCGGCGGGGCGCTCTTCGACCATGCCCCTCTCCTTTCTCCGATGACGCCAGGCAATTCCAGCTTGTTGGTGTGTTCTTTCGTGGGCAGATACCTCGTCACCCGCGACCCGGGCTTCTTGGACCAGATCCCCATCCGACCGGATACCCGATCCGCCTGACTCCGGGGAAGGTGAGTCAGGAGGTCGCGCAGTCCGGCGGCTGGAGGTCTCATTCAAGATGCTCCGCGTCATGTCGGTTCAGATGATGCCCGGCAGTGCGTCTTCATCGGTCTCTGAAAATGCCGTCTCCTTTTCATCCAGATAGGCGTTCCAGGCGTCGGCAGCCCAGATTTCCGCGCGCGCCCCGGCTCCGATAACCGCTAGTTCCCGGTCAAGTCCCGCATAGGACCGCAGAGCCGGAGGAATGGTGATCCGGCCCTGTTTGTCGGGCACCTCATCCGAGGCGCCCGAGAGGAACACCCTGATGTAGTCCCGTGCCTGACGGGAAGAAATCGGGGCCGACCGCATCTGCTCGTGAACCTTCTCAAACTCGTCCTGGCTGAAAACGTAGATGCACCGTTCCTGACCCCTCGTCAGCACCAGTCCGGACGCAAGTTCGTCCCGGAATTTCGCCGGCAGGATGAGCCTGCCTTTGTCATCCAAGCGCGGAGTGTGCGTCCCGAGGAACATCCATCACCGCCTGTTCTGAGCTTGTCGAGGGTTCCACGTTGCCGCTTCGCCCCTATATCCCCCACTTTACTCCACAATCCTCCATCGTCAATTCATTTTGGGTGTTTCGCTCCACCATTTGTGGGAGTGCGCCGCGCAGTTCCGGGCATAGGAGTAGTGGAGGGATGTGGAAGGGGCATGGGCATGGCGTTAACCAGTGAAGGACCCGCCGAGGCGGGTCCTTCACCGGTTAAGAGCGTCTATCTGATTATTGTTCGTCTTTCTTGCGCTCGTCCCATTTTTCTTCGAGCGTACTCATGAAACCTGGCCTGGCAGGGGACGCGCTGCGGGGCTGCACCCCGGGCGTCGACGGGACAGCCTCCGCCCGCCCTTTGGTCGTAGCGAAGTACACGCCCGCACCCATGATGAGGAAACCAAGCACCCCGAGGACGATCAGCTGATAGGCGATGCCCGCCAGTAACGTTGAAATTCCGGCGATCGTGATCAGGGCACCAATGACCAGCTTCCGGGTCGACATCGACCGGCGAGTGCTTGAAGCCATAGAGTGCGCGAACTTGGGGTCATCGGTGTGTAGTTGCCGCTCTAGCTGGTCAAGCAGCTGCTGCTCGTGTTCTGAGAGTGCCATGACCGCCTCCTTGGTATCAGTCCAAACGTTCCTTCACCCGACCAACGAGCCTGACTCCCGAGAGGTTCCCGGCGGGCCATCGTTCGTGCCTGATTCAAGTTTTTATATACCTCAAGAGTAGTTCCCTTAGGCATAAGTTGAAAGTCACAATGTCGCTATCAGTGCTGTGACGTAGGCAACATCACCTCTCCGGCGGGGCCTCCAGCAACCCGGCCGGCCGCACCGCTGATGCTCCGAACTTCCGGTTAACCTCGTCGAGTGCTGATTCCGCTGCCCGCCAGTTGTTATCCTGCCGGTCGAGCGTGAGTTGCTGCGGGGCTGAAGCAGACGATTGCAGGTGCTCTGCACGCAGACCGATCAACCGCACGGACATGGGACGCTCGCCCAGATCGTCAAGCAGGGATACCGCGGCCCGGTAGAGATGGTGCGCGGCATCTACCGGTTCGGCAAACTTGCGTGAGCGGGTGAGCGTGGAGAAATCCGTATACCGCACCTTCAGCGCCACCCCGGCGGCCTGGTGGCCCGAAGCGCGCAGGCGCGTAGCTGTTTGGTGGGCGAGCCTCAGCAGTTCGGTCCTCAGGACGGCACTGTCGCTCACATCCTGCACGAAGGTCTGCTCTGCTCCGACACTTTTTTCCTCCCGCTTGAGAACCACCGGCCGCGGATCCCTCCCCCACGCCAATTCGTGCACCTGGTAACCGGCCACGCCCAACAGTGATCGCAATGCCGAGACCGGAGTGTGGGCCAGATCGCGGACGGTACGTATCCCCAGCCGGGCCAGGGCATCCTGCGTTTTCGCTCCCACTCCCCATAACGCAGAAACCGGCAAGGTATGCAGGTAAGCCACGGTCTGATCCTGCGGGATCAACATCAACCCATCCGGCTTGGCGGCAGTTGAGGCGATTTTGGCGACAAATTTCGTGGAGGCCGCGCCCACGCTGGCAGTGATACCGAGGCTGCTTCGAACATCGGCGCGAATCTGTTCACCGATCGTCCGCGGGTCGCCCAACCGCCTCATCGACCCGCTGATGTCTAGGAAAGCTTCATCAATACTTACTTGCTCCACCATTGGCGTGACAGACCGGAAGAGGGACATCACCGCAGCTGACACTGTTGTATATCTCTCCCGGTGAGGTTCAAGAACGACCGCGCCAGGGCACCGGCGCATCGCGATAGCCATCGGCATGGCAGAGCGGACCCCGAACTTTCGCGCCTCATATGACGCCGAGAGCACCACGGACCGGCCGGCTGGCGAACCGACAATAACGGGTAAACCCACCAAATCAGGCCTTTCCAGCAGTTCAACAGCAACGTAGAAGGCATCCATATCAATGTGCAGGATGGAGCACTCCCGATGCTGGATTTGCCCGCCTGGCTGGCCCGTTGACACCCCACTATGGTACCTGCACAGGCCCTGCGCACCACGGGCGCCGAGACCCCTGGCACCGGTCCCGTGAGCCAGCGAACTGCGCGAGCCCGAGCCACTAGAGTGGAATAAGCCCCACTCCGACAAGCTCTCGGGAGAACTATGCAGACCGTCACTGCGGACAAGCCCAGCGGGGAATCTCCCGGCGCAAGGATTGCCCGCGAAGAGGCAGCGCTTCGGGAGGAAGTGGCCGCTGCCACGGAGGCTTTCCTAGCCGACCAGCACGCCGTGCTTCACGCGATTTCCCCGGAGTCGTTGGCATTGCTGCAAGCAATCAGTCCGCTGACAGCCGGTGGAAAGAAAATGCGGGCCTTGCTGTGTTACTGGGGATGGCGGGCCGCGGGCGGGTCGGAGGGCGGCCGTGAAGCGGTGCAAGCTGCGGCCGCGCTGGAATTTTTCCAAGCTGCCGCCCTGATGCACGATGACATCATTGACCGTTCCGATACTAGGCGGGGCGCCCCGAGCGCACATCGACAATTTAGCGCCATGCATGCCCGGGAGGGCCTGCACCTGGACGGGTACCATTTTGGAATCTCCGCAGCCATCCTGGCCGGTGATCTTTGTCTCGCGTTCAGCGAGGAACTTTTCAGCAGGGCGTGCCAGGGGGATCCGGGGCGGGCGGCACGCGCTATTTTCAACAGGATGCGGACCGAGGTGATGGCCGGGCAGTATCTGGACCTGTTGGAGGAAGCCGCCGGCCAGGACCATTCCCCCGACGTTGCCGCTGACCGCGCCCTGAATATACTCCGATTTAAATCGGCACGCTATTCGATCGAGCGTCCGGTGATGCTCGGAGCAGCCCTGGCCGGAGCGGACGCAGACCTTTTGGAGCGCCTGTCAGCCTTCGCCCTACCCCTGGGCGAAGCGTTCCAGCTTCGCGACGATATCCTCGGGGTTTTCGGTGATCAACAGATCACCGGAAAACCTGCGGGAGACGACCTACGCGAAGGGAAACGGACCTACCTTGTTGCCCTTACTCTTGCCCAATGTCCGGCGGAGCAGCGCCCCGTGGTGAACGCCTTGCTCGGAGATCCCTCCCTCGGCGAGAGCGATATCGGGGTACTGCGCGGGATCATTTCCGCAAGCGGGGCGCTCGAAAACACCGAAACGCTCATCACTGAACGGCTAGCTTCCGCGCTGGAATCACTCGAATCCCTCGGACTGGAGGCTATGCCAGCGGCAGCCCTGCGCCGCTTGGCAACGGCTGCAGTCACGCGCAGCTTCTAGGCCCAATATCCCGCGTCAGCGCTCCTCACCAAGCGGCGGCTTGGGCGCGCCGACGTATTTCCGTCTTCCGGCCTTCGCGCAACGCGTCGATGGGGCTCCCCGGCAGGGTGTCATCAGGGGTGAAAAGCCACCGAATTATTTCCTCGTCCGTGAATCCGGAATCACCCAGCAGGACCACCGTGCCGCGCAGACTGTCCAGCACCGCTCCGTCCTGGAAGAACTCGGCCGGGATACTGCGGATATTGCGGTCTGTAATGCGAACCGATACCAATGATCGCTCATCCAGCAGCGCATGAATTTTGGTGATAGGCAGGTTGAGCATGGCAGCAACGTCGGGGAGGTTCATCCACCCGGGAACGAGTTCTTCGAGATCAGTCACCCTCTAAGAGTGCCATGATGCACGGGCACGGACCACCCGCACGGCGCGTCCCTGTAAACCCCGACATGCTTCTCTGGTTCCCGCATTATCTGGGACTGGTGTGTTATGTGATCTATCGTGTAGATTCACTATGGTCACTTAAGTAACATCTACAACAAGCGACACATGAGTATCACCCACCCTTTGGGGCGGTCGGGATAGGAGACGCAGCGTCTCCCGGTCGCTCACGCGACCGCGCGGCTGAAACCCGCGCAAAGATGAGGAACCGACCATGACAGTCCAGCGACTCTCTTCGCCGCTGAGCGATGCCCGACGCCACGCCACCGCACCGAGAACACCGAGCCGTCTGAGCTTGGCTGTTTCCACGGCCGCAGTTCCTGCCGTGATTCTGTCCTCGGTGGCGCTTGCCCAACCCGCGGCCGCAGCTCCGAGTCCCGCCCCGCACTCGGCACAGACCTTGGCCCGAGCCGCCGTCGTCCCCTTCACAGCCGCGCGCACCGCCGTCGTTCCGGCGGGGTTGGTTGCCGCGCAGGTGCCGCAACTGCGCCTGCCTGCTGCTCCGTCGGCTTCCCAGTACATCGTCCGCTCCGGTGACACGATCTCCGCTATTGCCTCCCGTCATGGGTTGAGCACGAACGCGGTCCTCTCCCTCAACGGCCTCAGCGCCTCCTCGGTTATCTATCCGGGGCAGAAAATTAAACTCGGTGCGGCGAAAGCACCAGCCTCCTCCCCGCGGACCGCTCGCCCGACTGCACCGGCTACGGCACGCACCTATACCGTGAAATCCGGCGATACCCTAAGCGCGATCGCCGCCCGCCACGGAGTGAGCCTGTCTGCGGTGTTGGCCGCCAACAGGCTGAGCCTGACGTCGATCATCTACCCGGGCCAGCGCCTGACGGTGACCGGAGCGTCCAGCGCACCACGCCCGGCGGCGCCNNCCACGCCCGGCGGCGCCCAAAGCTCCTGCCCCTAAAGCATCCAGTCCCACCGCCAACGTCTACACGGTGAAATCCGGTGACACGCTCGGCGCGATCGCTGCCCGCCACGGAGTAAGCCTGAGCTCCGTCCTGGCCGCGAACGGACTTTCACTGAGTTCGATCATCCACCCGGGACAGAAAATAAAGCTCAGCGGGTCCAGCCTCGGCTTCCAGGGCACTCCCACCAAGCCCGCCGCGCCCAAAGCTGCCCCCAAACCAGCGCCCGCCGCCGGAGAATACACCATCAAGGCCGGCGACACCCTCGGCGCAATCGCAGCCAGGCACAATGTGAGCCTAGCCTCGCTCCTGAAAGCCAACGGGATCAGCTCCAGCACGGTCATCTATCCGGGAAGAAAACTTACGATACCTGCGGGAGGATCCACACCGGCGGCGAAACCTGCGGTTACGCCAGCCCCGAAGAACCTCGTTCCGGACTCCTTTCTGGGCTTCAAATACCCGGACAAGGTGGTCGCTGACGCCAATGCGAACAAGCAACTGCTGAACTCGCTGCCTGCTCCCACCCAGGCGCAGATGCGCACGATCGTCTCGAACACAGCGCGCTCGATGGGCGTAGACCCCAGCCTCGCTCTCGCCTTCTCCTACCAGGAGTCGGGCTTCAACCAGCGGGCGGTTTCTCCCGCCAACGCGATTGGCGCCATGCAGGTGATCCCCATGTCCGGCGAGTGGGCCTCCGAGCTGGTGGGCCGCAAGCTCAACTTGCTCGACCCGCATGACAATGCCACGGCGGGCGTTGCCATTATCCGCGCCTTGATCCGCACCAGCCCGTCGCTGGACATCGCCATCGCTTCCTACTACCAGGGGCAGTATTCGGTCAAGAAATACGGCATGTACGAGGACACCAAGGACTACGTGGCCGCCATCAAAGCGCACCGAAAGAATTTCTAGCACTGCCGCNNGGGGGGAGGTAACTGGGTGTCGGTTCCCTGCCTCCAGCGCATCTGCACTTAGTATCGAAAGGTGCAGGAGCGGCCGGGAGACCAACTGATCGGCGCCGTTGTCGGCGGACGCTACGATATTCAGTCGCGCATTGCGCGCGGAGGGATGTCCACTGTTTACCTCGCCCTCGACCAGCGGCTGGACCGTAGGGTCGCGCTAAAGGTGCTTTATCCCCATCTGGCCGAGGACCCCACCTTCCTGCACCGCTTTGAGCAGGAAGCAAAATCCGCGGCGCGGCTCGCCCACCCCCATGTTGTCGGCGTGCTCGATCAGGGCATCGACTCGACCGGCGGAAGCCCGCTGGCCTATCTCGCTATGGAATATGTTCCTGGAACGACCCTGCGTGGACGGTTGGAGGAACGAGGCCGCTTTACCCCGAGACAAGCGTTGGCCCTGATGGACCCGGTGATCGAAGGTCTGGCTGCCGCCCACGAAGCGGGGCTCGTGCACCGGGATGTCAAACCCGAAAACGTCTTGCTCTCCACGAACGGGCAGATCAAGATTGCTGACTTCGGGCTCTCCCGCGCTGCCTCCGCGAGCACCCGAACCGCAACACTGGTGGGCACGGTGGCATACCTCTCCCCCGAGTTGGTCTCCGGCGAAGCCGCCCATGCGCAGAGTGACATCTACTCGGCCGGGATCATGCTCTATGAATTGCTCACCGGCCGCCAGCCGTTCACTGCGCAGACGCCCATTCAGGTCGCGTTCCAGCATGTCCATTCCAGCGTCCCGGCTCCGTCCACGCTTCTGCCCGGACTTCCCGTCGATATTGACGAACTCGTCCAGTGGTGCACCGCCTCGGACCCTGAAGACCGCCCCGTGGACGGCACGGCCCTGTTGGGTGAACTCCGGCATATCCGCACGACCCTCACCGACGCGGAACTCGATTATTCCCCCGACGACGACGGCGTCCGGGCAGGCGCCGCGCCGGTTTCCGTCGGCGGTGTGACAGAACCGCCGGCGGCCGGCAGTGCGGCCGCCAGCTACTCGACAGAACGCGTCAGCAGCTCCGAATATCCAACCACTATGATCTCCACCGCTGCCGGGCACACCCAGGTCATCGGGACGAGGCCGGGCTACGAGCCGCAGGATTCTGCGGGCCACGCCCTGCCGACGCCACCAGCGGCCCCCGGGGCGCCGCCCCAGCCCAGTGCCCGCAAGCAGCGCAAGGCACGGGCACGGGACGCCCAGCGACCGCAGAAAACCTTATACGGGAAAAATGCCCGGCGCCGTCGCGCGCTATGGCTCGTTCTGCTCCTGGCGCTGGCAGCCCTGGCCGCGGCCGCCGGCTGGTTCTTCGGCAGCGGGCCCGGCGGGTTGGTGGCTGTTCCCGATGTCGCCAACCGCCCGGTGTCCGAGGCGCAGCAGATATTTTCGGCCACCGGGCTGACCTCCACTGCCACCACGGAAGTCTTCGATGACACTGTGGGCAACGGGATGGTCATCGGCACCGATCCTGGGCCGGACACCGAGGTGCGGCGCTTCGAAGAGGTAGTCCTGCTTGTTTCCAAAGGTCCCGAACTGTTCACTGTGCCGGGGGTCGTCGGAGAATCGCTGAAGAGCGCCTCGGCAGCCCTCCAGCGAGCTGAACTGGAAACCGGCACGGTAGGCAAGGAGTTCAGTGACACGGTGGAGGCCGGACTGGTAATCCGGCAGAATCCCGCCCCGGGCGTCCAGGCCCGCTCCGGCACCCGTGTTGAACTGGCGGTCTCACGCGGGCCCGAACCGATTACCGTGCCAGAAGTTATTGGCGCGCCACGGGAGAAAGCAGTTCAGGCTATCGAGGCAGCGGGTTTGACGGCGAAGATCCTGCCGGAGGGCATCCACAGCCCGAATATTCCCGAGGGCGCCGTCGCCGGGCAGTCGCCGACCTCCGGAACACTGAACCGAGGCGGGACCGTGACGGTGACCCTGTCGGTGGGCCCGCGCATAGTGGAAGTCCCCAATGTCTTTTCCAAACCGGAAGCGGACGCCGTTAAGGCCCTCGAAGCCGCCGGCTTCGCCGTCGTCGTCGATTACACGTTTGGTTCCTCAGTGCTCGGACTTGTCGCTGGCCAAGACCTGACCGGAAAACACCCCGAGGGATCGACCGTCACGCTCACCGTCACCTGACCGACTGCAGCAACGCTGCCGCCAGTCAGGGCCGCCGCGCGCGTCAGGTCGCGGAGAGCTCTCCGGCCACGAGGAACGCCATTTCCAGGGACTGCATGTGGTTCAGACGCGGGTCGCAGACCGATTCGTATCGTTCCAGGAAGGACTCCTGGTCCACGGGGTCCGCACCGCCAAGGCATTCGGCGACGTCGTCGCCGGTCATTTCAACGTGCATCCCACCCGGGAAGGATCCAATCGCCTTGTGAACCTCGAAGAAGCCCTTGACCTCGTCCATCACGTCGTCAAAGTTACGGGTCTTGTAGCCGTTGGGAGAGGTGACCGTATTACCGTGCATCGGGTCAGTAACCCAGAGCACCTTTGCCCCTGAAGCTTCCACCTTTTCCACAAGGGCTGGAAGCTTCTCGCGGATATTTCCGGCTCCCATCCGAGTGATGAAGGTCAGCCGTCCAGGTTCGCGCTCGGGGTCGAGCTTATCGATCAGCGCCAGCGCGTCGTCACCCGTGGTGGACGGGCCGAGCTTGACGCCGATCGGATTACGCACCCGCGAAAGGAAATCGACGTGGGCTCCGTCGATATCCCGGGTCCGCTCGCCGATCCAGAGGAAATGCGCGGAGGTATCGTAGGGCAGGTTGGTTCGGGAATCGGTGCGGGTCAGCGCACGCTCATAGTCCAGCAGCAGGGCTTCGTGGCTTGCGAAGAACTCGACCCGCTTGAGCGCCTCGAAATCGGCGCCGCACGCGTCCATGAAGCGCACCGCACGGTCGATCTCGCGGGCCAGCGACTCGTAGCGGGAGTGTGCCGGATTCGCGGTGAAGCCTTTGTTCCAGTGGTGAACGAGCCTCAGATCAGCGAATCCGCCCTGAGTGAACGCCCGAATGAGGTTCAGCGTTGACGCCGACGTGTGGTACGCCCGGACCATGCGGGCCGCGTCGTGGCCGCGGTTTTCGGGCGTGAACTCGTAGCCGTTGACCATGTCACCGCGGTAGGCCGGCAGGGTCACCCCGTCCCTGGTCTCGTCGTTCGAGGACCGCGGCTTGGCGAACTGGCCCGCCATCCGGCCCATCTTGATAACCGGTAGTGAGGCACCGTATGTGAGGACGACGGCCATTTGCAGAATGGTTTTGACTCGGGCGCTGATCTTGTCTGCGGTGGCGCCGTCGAAAGTCTCTGCGCAGTCCCCACCCTGCAGCAGAAACGCCTTGCCCTGCGCTGCAGCCGCAAGACGGTCGCGCAAAATATCCACTTCACCGGCGAAGACCAGTGGCGGCAAGGTCGCGAGTTCGCGTGTTGACGCCGCATAAACGTCCGCGTTCTGCCACGAGGGCTGCTGCGAAATGGGCAGCGCCCGCCAGGCATCGAGCCCACCATCGGGGCCCTTGGGCGCGGACGGAAGGGACAGCGGATCGGCGGAAGTTAGCTCAGTCACCCATTAAGCCTAATGGGTGTTTAGCGCCGCCGCGGACACAGCAGCCCGCCGGCGGTGGGCGGGTGCCGCTACCGGGGCCCCACGCGTGCTGTTCTGCCCGCTATTTGCGGTTATGCAGCTTGCGCGGGCGCCGTGGTTTTGGCGCTCCCGTGGGGGTAGACCGGCCCTGCTCCTCCGGAGTACGGGATCCGATCTGTGTGACTTCACCGGGTGCAGGAGTAGGTATGGATCCGGCAGGCGGAAGCCGCACCGCGGCCCGCCGGGAGTCGGCGTCGGGGTCGACCGGCTTCTTGCTGGCAGCCTTGCTTGCTGCCAGCCGTTCCTTGACCCCGCTGGCGTAGGCGTCGACATATTCCTGGCCGGAGAGCCGCATCAGCTCATACATAATCTCGTCCGTGACCGACCGCTGCACAAACCGGTCATCCGCAAGCCCGTCGTAGCGGGAGAAGTCCAACGGCTCCCCGATGATGATCCCGATCCGGCGGATATTCGGGATTTTCCGGCCAATGGGTTGGACCTTGTCGGTGCCGATCATCGCCACCGGGATGACGGGCACGCCGGTGGCCAGGACCAGCTTGGCTACCCCGGTCTTGCCGCGGTAGAGCCTGCCGTCGGGGCTGCGCGTACCTTCGGGGTAAATTCCCAGCAGTCCGCCTTCCGCCAGGATGCTCATGCCCGCACTCAACGACGAGGAGGACGCGGCCCCGCCGGAACGGTCCATCGGCAACTGGTTGGAGAGCTTAAAGAACTGGGCAGTAAGTCGGCCTTTGATGCCTTTGCCGGTGAAGTATTCGGATTTGGCCAGAAAGATCACCGGCCGCGGCACCATGACCGGCAGGAAGATCGAATCCGAGAAGGACAGGTGGTTACTGACGAGCACCGCTGGGCCGTCCGCCGGGATGTTATCGAGCCCCTTGACCCACGGGCGGAAGAGAAGTTTCAGGATCGGGCCCACCACGATCCGCTTCATGACCCAATAGAACACACTGCCAGCCTTCCTGCATGGAACGCACGGCTCTGGACGCTGTGCCCGGCCGACATTTTCTGTAGCGACACTACTCTAGATCGGGGCTGCTCTCCCGCTAGTGCGACTCTCGGCAGCCACCTGGCAACCGTTACAGGCCCCGGGTACGGTGCGGTTCCGGTTGACGAACCCGTGACCGGTCGCGACGATGGAGCAGGAGCCATGATTAATTATGGTCGCAGAACGCCCGGATTCATGGGGTGGAGGTGTGAATTGGTTTGAATTATCCAGTTTCCACCCCGCTGTTAGCGCAGCATTGTTAAAGATATTGGCCTCGCACCATCCAATCCGCATATGACAGTAGGTACTAACGGTATGACTTCCCGCGGGCAGGAACCCGGTGAATCCATCGACGACGCCGTCTGGCAGGACCTCGTAGCGCGGTTCAACGACACACCGCTTCAGGCTGATACGGGCCCAGCCAATTCAGGCCCAGGAAACCCGACGGACCGCGACCGCGTGGATGCGATCTTTGCCGCTCAACCGTTATCAGGTGCCGGCCCCCGCGACTATCAGGAACCGGAAGATCCGCACGACGGCGACTTCGTACCCCCGGATCCTCCTGCGTTCGGTTCCGGAAATCCGATGCTCGTCATGGCATGGACCGGCGCTGCGGGCGCACCGTTGCTCTTGTTGCTCGTGGCGATGTTCTGGCGCAATGCTCCGGCTGCAGCGCTGCTGGGTATCGGAGCAGTCTTCCTGGCGTGCACCGCGTTCCTCATCTGGAGGCTGCCCCGCCATCGCGAGGGCAGCGACGACGGCGCCGTGGTCTAGGGCGCTCAACTAGAGAGCCCGGCTGCGCCAGGCCTGCCGGGAGAGGTCGGCCGCGCCGATCAATCCGGCAGCCGGGCCGAGCGCTGCGAGTTCGATTGCGGCGGCTGGCCGGAAGCCGCGGCCGGTGAGGTTGCGCGCAAAGGCTCGTCGGGTCGGTTCGAGCAGCAGCTGCCCGGCGGCGCTGAGACCGCCTCCGATGACGAACATTCCAGGATCCAGCGCGGCGGCGAGGTTTGCCAGCCCCAACCCAAGCCATTGCCCGACATCCTCGACGAGTTCCCGGCAGGCCGGGTCGCCTTCCATCGCCAGGCCAGTGACCAGCGCGCCGGTGATGCGTTGGGGGTCGCCGTCGACGGCGTCGATGAGGGTACGTGCGACTGGCGAGTTCGCGGCCGCCAGTTCGCGCGCTTCACGGCCCAGCGCGTTTCCAGAGGCATACTGTTCCCAACAACCCCTGTTTCCGCATTCGCACCGGTGTCCGTTGGGCATGATGATCTGATGCCCAAACTCACCGGCGACGCCGTAGCGGCCACGCTCGATCCTGCCGTCAATGATCGTCGCCCCGCCGATCCCGGTGCCCAGTGTCACGCACACCAGCCGGGACTCCCCCTGCGCGGCCCCGAACCGTGATTCGGCCCAGGCGGCCGCGTCGGCATCGTTGATCACGGTCACACGCCGCCGGAGCAGACGCTCCAGGTTCCGCCGCAGCGGTTCGTTCCGCCAGGCCAGGTGCGGGCTGAACAGCACGGTACCGTTCGAGAGGTCCATCCAGCCTGCCGCACCAATGCCGATCGAGCGGATCCGATAACTGCCGGAGAGCTCCCCCACGAGCTCGACGATAACCCGCTCGACCTCCCGTGGGTCCTTGCCGGGGGTGGAGCGTCGGATTTCCGCAAGGATCCGCCCGCGCACGTCCACCACGCCCGCGGCTACCTTCGTGCCGCCGATATCAATACCGACTGCCAGCCCGCGCCGGGCAGGGTTGGGCATACCCCCGGCCCGGGGAGTTCTGACCGACAAGGGCGCCGGATTTCGCCAGGGAAACGCCGGTGGTGCGGCAGGACGGCGCCGCCGCGGCCCATGGGCGTCGGTGAAGGCTGCCATCGGGGTCTCCATTCCGCGCGGTTGGGGCAACACCGGGAGCAATTGTTTGCGGTGACGTTACCTTTTCGTAGATTACTAGAGAGTAATTCGGTGCAGAAAAGCTATAGGCTGAAATGGCCCTGCGCGTTCGTGATACCGAAGGAGATACCGTGCGAGAATCCCGCGTTGAGAATGTGGTGGATGTCCCCCGCGACAGCAATATCACGCACCTGGTCGTTCGGCAGTCGGAAAAACCATCGAACCCAGCGCTCTTCTCGGTACAGGACAACGGACATTGGCGTGACATCAGCGCCGCCGAGTTCCGCTCGCAGGTTGAGTCACTGGCCAAGGGGCTCATGGCTGCGGGGCTGCGTCCAGGCGACCGGGTCGCGATCATGGCACGGACGCGGTTCGAATGGTCGCTGGCAGACTTCGCAATCTGGTTTGCCGGTGGCGTTCCGGTTCCGGTGTATGAAACCTCCTCGGCCAGCCAGGTTGCCTGGATCCTCAAGGATTCAGGGGCCGTCGGAGCTTTCGTCGAGGGCCCGCGCCACGCGGCCGTGGTTCGCGAAGCGGTCACCGCGGAATCTTTGGCAGAGCTGGCCCACGTCTGGCAATTCGACGGGGACGATCTCGATGAATTACGGGCCGGAGGGGCAGCAGTATCGGAGGCATCCCTGGCGGAACGGCGGACGATGGCCGGATTGGAGGACCTGGCGACCATCATTTACACTTCGGGCACGACCGGGCGCCCCAAGGGGTGCGAGCTGACGCACGGCAACTTTGTGGAACTGGCAGAAAGCGCTGCGGCGACATTGCCGGAGGTCGCCCACGAGGGCGCACGCACCATCATGTTCCTGCCGTTGGCTCATGTCTTCGCCCGGTTCATTTCCGTCCTCTGCGTTGCAGCGGGAGCCACTGTCGCACATACCTCGGATGTGAAAAACCTGCTTCCGGATCTGCAGAGCTACCAGCCCACTTTCATTCTTGCCGTGCCGCGGGTCTTCGAGAAGGTATACAACAACTCGATGCTCAAGGCGGAGGATGCGGGCAAAGGTCGAATCTTCCACGCTGGCGCCCAGGTCGCGGTGGACTGGTCGAAAGCCGATCAGGCTGGGAAGGTTCCGCTCCTGCTCAAAGCCAAGCATGCGCTCTTCGACAGGATTCTGTACGGGAAGATCCGTGCGGCGATGGGCGGAAAAGTTGAGCACGCCGTCTCCGGCGGAGCCCCGCTCGGAGACCGGTTGGGACATTTCTTCCACGGCATCGGGCTCATGGTGCTGGAAGGTTACGGCCTGACCGAGACCACCGCACCGATCTCCGTGAATACTCCCAAAAGAATCAAAATTGGGACGGTGGGGGCTCCGCTGCCGGGAAACAGTGTTCGGATTGGCGACGACGGGGAGATCCTCGCCAGCGGCGTATGCGTTTTCAGGGGCTACTTCAATCGCCCTGATCTCACTGCCGAGGCATTCGACGGCGAATGGTTCCGCACAGGCGACCTTGGGGATCTCGATGAGGAGGGCTTTCTGCGGATTACCGGGCGCAAGAAGGAGATCATCGTCACTGCTGGCGGCAAGAACGTAGCGCCCGCCATGCTGGAGGACCGCCTCAGGGCGTACCCCCTGGTG
>DGBL01000038.1 GCA_002384315.1 Micrococcaceae bacterium UBA4005
CACCGCCTCGGCCAGCGCGGTGTCCGAAGGATGGTCCTTCCTGTGGTCGGCGAACATCGGCAGAGCGCGTTGCTTGACCACGGCATTGATCTTCTTGGGCATGTGCCCATCCTCCTGGACTCAGACAGGAGCGGCATCAGCCCGTGACGGTTCAAATTGCCTAGCGGAAAGCTGCATGTCCAGTGAGGGTCTGGCCGATCACGAGCTGGTGGACNNCTCGGAGGTGCCCTCGTAGGTCAGCACGGACTCGAGGTTGTTGGCGTGGCGCATAATCGGGTATTCCAACGTGATACCCGCCGCACCGAGCAGGGTGCGACACTCCCGCGCGATCGCGATGGCCTCGCGCACGTTGTTGAGCTTGCCCACGCTGATCTGCTCGGGACGTACCGTCCCCGCATCCTTCAGCGCGCCGAGGTGCAACGCCAACAACATGCCCTTGCCGAGCTCCAGCGACATATCGGCCAGCTTGGCCTGGGTCAACTGGTAGGACGCCAGGGGCTTCTCAAATATCTCCCGCTCCTGTGCGTAGTGGATTGCGGTGTCCAGGCAGTCGCGCGCAGCGCCCAACGCCCCGAACACGATCCCGTAACGCGCCTCGTTCAGGCACGCCAGCGGGCCCGAGAGCCCGGCCGCCTCGGGGAGCATCGCCGACGCCGGCAGGCGCACACCGTCCAGCACCAGCTCGCTTGTGACCGATGCACGCAGCGACATCTTCCTCGTGATCTCCGGCGCCGAGAACCCCGGCGTGTCGGTCGGCACCACGAACCCGCGGATCCGGTCACCCGCCGGGTCGTCCACTTGCGCCCACACCACTGCCACGTCCGCGATCGAGCCGTTAGTGATCCACATCTTGTTCCCGGTCAGCACCCAGGCGTCACCGTCCCGACGGGCGCGGGTCCGCATCCCAGCGGGGTTCGACCCGAAGTCGGGCTCGGTCAACCCGAAACACCCCAGCACTTCGCCTGCGGCCATCCGCGGCAGCCACTCAGTCTTCTGCTCTTCGGAGCCCCATCGCCAGATCGCGAACATCGCCAAGGATCCCTGCACGCTCACCAGAGAGCGCAAACCCGAGTCACCGGCCTCCAGCTCCATGCACGCCAGCCCATAGGCCGTCGCACTCGTGCCGGCACAACCGTAGCCGTCGAGGTGCATCCCCAGCACCCCCATGGCTCCCAACTCCGCAGCCAGCTCACGCGCAGGCAGCGACCCGGTCTCGTACCAGTCGGCCAGTTCCGGCCTTATCCGGTCATCAACGAACCGGCGGACCGTGTCACGCATCGCCCGTTCCTCCACAGCGATCAACGCTTCGGTGCTGAACAGCTCCAGGGGAGTCTGAGATTTGGTCGGCATACGTTGTCCTCACACTGCGGCGACAGGTCTCTTGGCGGCAGGGCTTCTGAAAAGGATGGGGTGGTGGTCTGGCGATGGCTGATCCTCTGAATACAGCAGCCTATCAAAGTTTCATCAGATGAACATAAAGTGCCGTTGTGCGGCACTGATACACACCACCGTGTTTGGGAGTCTCCTTCGACGGTCGATGCGCGCTGCGATCGCATCGGGCGGGCCGCCGTGATGTCAGCGGAAGACCGATGGATGCCTTCGAGGACGCGATCGGCGACCACTTTGGGGGCCTAGCAGGTGTTCCACCCCCGGAGAACCAGGCAATCAACGCGGACACCTTCGCGGCGAGAAGTCAATCGGACCACGTGGTCGTTGTCGCAGGTCTGGAGCGCTTGCAGGCCAGGCGGGGTGACCAGGCTCCGACGGACGTCGCGGCCGCAGCCCGGCGAGCAAGAGCTCCTCGGTGTCCACATCCCCGACCCGCCCGGCCAGCCCTCGAGCGACTCCCGCCGCAGAGTGTCTGCCATGATCATCACTTGGATCCCTACACCACGCTGCTGGGCTCCGCCTCCGCTCCTTAGGTGGATGCCGCCGCCCGCAGGCTGGCCAAGTTGGTGATATGGCGCCGAGGGCGCTGTGACTGCCTGGAGAAGGAGAGTGCATGATGCGACGGCTTGCCGTACTAGCGACCGGGGGGACGATCGCTTCTACCAACGGAGCCCGTGGCGCCATGCCAACTCGTGGCGTAGCCGATCTCGTGAGGTCGGCGGTTGCGGAACATCCGATCGAAGTCGCTGTCCTTGAGGATGTTCGACAGGTACTCAGTTATTCGATGACACCAGATGACATGTGGACAGTCATCGACAGGGCCAATCAGTTGGTTGCGTCCGGCCGCGCTGACGCTGTTGTCGTTACTCACGGCACTGCGACGCTCCAGGAAACCGCATACCTGGCCGATCTCACCTGGAGGCATGAGGCACCCATAGTCTTCACAGGGGCAATGCGCACCGCGGATCAAGAGGATTCGGATGGGCCGCGGAATGTCAGAGACGCCCTGCTGGTTGCTTTGGCCGATGATGCCGAGGGGTGTGGAGCCCTCGTGGTGGCAAACGGCGAAGTCCATGACCCCCGCCATGTGATGAAGGAGCATGCGAGCGGCGTCCACTCTTTCCATAGTGGAACCTTTGGAGCGCTTGGATTCGTCGATGATGGCCAGGTTCTCATGCACCGGTATCGCCGAGACCGATTCACCTTTGAGATCGAAGCTCCGGTGACGAGTGTGCCTCTTGTAAAGGCATATACGGGGATGGATGATGCGTTCATCCGCCAAGCACACGCCTCAGGGGCCACAGGGATCGTCATCGAATGCTTCCCAGGACGCGGTGGGTTGCCGCCATCACTCTTACCCGCGGTACAAAGCGCTACTGCGGCCGGCGTGCCAGTCGTGTTGGCCGCTCCGTCGGAGGGAAGAGTTTCGCAGAATTACGGTGGCCCTGGGGCGGCCAGGACGTTCGTTCAGTCTGGAGCGATCCTCGCCGGAGACCTTCACCCCGCAAAGGCTCGCCTGCTGCTCATGGTGTTGCTGGCATCGACGGATCGGGCCCCACGGTCAATTGCTGAGGCTATGAAGCGCGTGGCTCCGTAGTCGAGAGGCCGAGAACGGCCCTGCGTAACCCACAACGACAGCAGCGTGTTGGATATGATCCGCAGCAGATGGCCTGGGGGCGCGCGGGTGGCAATCTCTTTCTTGATCCGACGAGTCGCGATTCGCCGAAGTTGCGGCAGGGTCTTGTTTCAGGGGCTGGTTGGAGCAGCGAAGGCGTGCCGCACACACCGCCTGACCAGCCTGGTGGCGACTTCTGTCTACCGCTCGGGGTGCCGTGCGGCAACGCCAGGAAGCCGCAGATCGCACGGCCGGCTGTCTGATCGAAGAGCGGCGAGGAACAGACCTGGCATCCTGTCACCGGACTTGGCGAGTCGATGTAATTGGCCGCGCAGCTTGCTACCAGAGCGGCACGGAGTTTGCCCCGAACGTCCGGCTCGCTGCAAAAAGGTTCCGCGGCACCCTGTCCGCCAACCTGAAGCGCCCCAGGTTTGATGNNGTTTGATGCCGCATCCTTTTGAGTTGAGAGGATGCAGTTCATGCCGAAGAAGATCGATCCGAAGGTCAAGGAGCGGTGTGTGCGGCAGGTGCTCGAGCACTTGCCGGAGTACCCGTCGGTGACCGCGGCGGCCGAGGTCGTGGCCCGCAGGGAGGGCCTGGGCAAGGAGACGGTGCGCCGCTGGGTCGTTCAGGCCCAGATCGACGGAGGTCAACGCCAGGGCGCCACCAGTGAGGAGCTGGCCGAGATCAAGGAACTCAAGGCCAAGGTGCGCCGGCTGGAGGAGGACAACGAGATCCTCCGCAGGGCTTCGATTTTCTTCGCGGGGGAGCTCGACCCCCGCAACCGTTGATCGTCGCGTTCATCGACGAGCTGCGGGCCGAGGGCCATGCGGTCGAGTCGATCTGCCGGGTCCTGCGCGAGCAGGGCTGTCAGATCGCCGCGCGGACCTACCGTGACTGGGCGCAGGCCAACCGACCGGTCGCGGCCCGGACGATTAGCGACGCCAGGGTGGTCGACCAGGTCCGCGATCTGGCCTGGAAGGTCGACCACGCAGGTGTGCGACGGATGACACCTGAGGGCCTGTACGGACGGCGGAAGATGACCGCGCTCGTACGGCGGACGACGCCGGAGGCGTCACCTGGATCGGTCGACCGGGCGATGCGTTCCCTTGCCCTGCAGGGAATCCGGCGGTCCAAGGGCGTCCGGACCACCATCCCGGGCAAGGACGGCAAACGGGCCGGTGACCTGCTCGACCGGGACTTCACCGCCGAAGCGCCGAACCGCACCTGGGTCATGGACTTCACCTACGTCCGCACCTGGGTCGGGTTCGTCTACACTGCGTTCATCCTCGACGTGTTCGCCCAGAAGATCGTCGCTTGGAACGTGGCGCCCACCAAGGCCGTCGAGCTGGTGGACGTTCCCCTGCGGATGGCCTTGTGGCAGCGTGGCCGCGAAGGCCGCCCGGTCGTGCGCGGTGAGCTGATCGGCCACGCCGACGCCGGGTCGCAGTACACCTCCATCACCTTCACCGACCATCTCGACGATGAGGGCATCCGGCCCTCGATCGGGTCGGTTGCCGATGCGTACGACAACGCCTTGATGGAGTGCGTGATCGGCCTGTACAAGACCGAGTGCATCCGCACCACGGTCTTCCACTCAGGGCCCTACCGGACCATCGGCGACGTCGAGTACGCCACCGCCGGCTGGGTCGACTGGTACAACAACCGACGCTTGCACAGCACCCTTGGGATGATGTCCCCCGTGGAGTTCGAGCAAGCCCACTACGCGGCCCTCAACCGAGAGCCGCAACCCGTATAGGAGCGGCGGAGAACCTGGGGCGCTCCAACCGGGTCTCTTGAACTCCGCGGACGGCAACTTCGCAACGCCCTTCGCGACCTCATACCATGGACGACATCCAGCCACTGCGAGACGAGGCGAGGAGAACGGCTTTGAAGACGATACTTGTTGGTGTCGATGGCAGCGAAACCGCTGAGAAGGCGGCTGCGAAGGCGGCACAACTGGCCGCCCAAAGCGGTGCCTCGCTTCACGTTGTGACGGCATTCGGCAACGTTCGCGCGGAAAGTGCCCTTGCGAGGGACGCTGACGAATGGCGGAGTCAAGCCGCGCAAACTGCTGAGGCAATAGCGGCCGAGTCGGCCGAGACGCTGCGTGCGCACGTGCCAGGAGTGAGGATAAGCAGCGGTGCCGCGCACGGTAAGCCTCACATCGTGCTGATCTCCGAGGCGAGTCGGATCAATGCGGACTTGATCGTTGTGGGGAACCGCCGCATGCAGGGAGTGCAGCGAGTGTTAGGGAGTATCGCTAGCGCCGTTGCGCACCGGGCACCGTGTGATGTCTACATCGCGCACACCGTCAGTTAACCTCGAGACCCAGGTTCGGACGTCTCCTTCTGCCTGACGGAGTTGCCGAAGGATGGCTCGCGAGCACGGCACCGGACGCTCGTTGTACACCACGGTTCCGCAGTTTCGCGCCGACCCCTCGACGATCACTGTCGCTGAACCGGTGGGACCGACGTCGCGGTCCCACCGGCCGGCTATGAAGCCCACGGGGTTCAGCTGTGGTCAATGACGTGAGCGCGGTTGCTGGCTCGGGCACGAGGATGAACTTCGCAGCCTCGGCGCTTTCCACCGTTGCTCGAGCTCGGCGTTCCTGTGCTTCAGTAGGCGGACTCCCTTGTAGCCGCCCTCGTGCCGGCACGACCAAAGGGCTCCGTCTTGCGCCGCCATCAACTTGTTGGTGGTCTCGGGGATCATCCGCAGACTGCTCGAGGTCGCCCGGATCGCGTCAAGCTGCAACACTGAGCCACCGACGTGCGCGGGCACCCGCCCACGGCCAAAGGCTGGGCGCCAAGCCAAGAATGGCGCAACTCCCGCTGGCGGTGGTGCTGCTGGGGCGTGTAGGCAGAGTCTGCTCCCAGTCAGTGATGGCGGGTAGGACTCCTCCTCGATAGACGGTGGCGAACTTGTCGTTGCGGGTGGGCGACGCCTCGCCACTGCTTGTGGTTGTTGAAGGAGCGCTCAACGACGTTGTGGCCCTTGGCGGTCGGGGCCCCTCCGGCGCCACCGCACCCACTCCGGGTGGCCGATCTCGTCGGCGCGCTGGGAGAATGACGGCCCGGATGCCTCGCGTGCGAAGCAACGCCCGCGTACCCGCGTGAGGAGTAGGCCTTGTCCCCGATCAGTGCGGTGGACGGGTGTATGGCGCGCGCCCGAGGCCCGGCCGACGGCCAACTGAGCCAGCAGTGGTTCGAGCGTCGTGGAGTCACCGGTCTGGGGTAAGAGCAACGACCAGCGAGCGGCCGCGGCAATCGACCTTGGCGGGCTTGGGTGGACAGCCTCCGCAGGACCGGCCGATCGCATGGTGGGTGGCTCCATCCACAGTGCCTGCACTCGATCCAGCCCCTGTGCGCGCCGCGACTCGGGCTGAGCGTGCCGCCTGGGAGTCACCCGGGCTGCTGGTCCCAAATTGTTTGGTCGCGTGGTGATGGCGCGGGCGATGGTCCCATCAACACTGACCATCCCGATGGTCACGAAGCGGCCGCGACTTTAACGCCGTCCGAAGACAGGCATCCACGGCGCGACACGCTCCCACTGGTCATCCGTGAGCACTCCGTGTACGAGACGCCCACGAGCAAACAAGCCAAGGACGCCGCACTTAGGAGAGACGCCCCAGGGGGCCAAACGGTGTCGCCCGGCTGGGAGGGCGCCACTGAGGGAACGCCAGATCGAGGGCGCCTCCAAAGGCACAAATGGGAGAACCAGGTGGACAGTGACTCTCGCCACAAGGCACTCCCGCGTGCTACGTTCGTCACGTGGCACAACAGTGCCGCAGTGTGGACCAAGCGCGGACTGAGAATCGGGACGATCTGCGCTGGGTCGACATTCCGCAGGTGAAAGATTGGGGAGATCCATGTCCGCCAAGGCGTTTTCGGCGACTAGCCTCTTGATGGCAGGCGCACTGCTCACAGCGGCGTGCGGGGGAGGAGCCGGTGGGTCGGCAGGCGAAGCAGAATTCAAGTTTCGCGTGGCCGATAGCTACCCGGAGCAACACTCCATCGGCAAAGCAACCATCCAGCCCTTCATGGAGAGGGTCGAGGAGAGGAGCGAAGGCCGCATTGCGTTCGAGTACTACCCGGATGACTCTCTGGTGGCCGCCGAGGACATCCCGGAAGCGATCGAATCGGGTACGGCCGACCTCGGTAACTTGCTGTACATCGGGAACCTGAACCCGCTCTTGTATGTGGTGCAGTTGCCCGGGTGGTCAGACGACCAGACCGTGGAAGCCTCAGAGGCTTTTTTCGAGTTCGCCAAGACGAATGGCCCCACGAAGCAGAAGTTTGAAGAACTGCAGACTGTTCCGCTTTTCTGCATCACTACCACGACCTACCAGCTCGAGTTCGCGGACCCGGGGGTCGATAGCCTAGAAAAGGTCAAGGGAAAGGTGATGCGGACGGCTGGCGTGGTCCTTCCTCACACAATCCAGGCAATCGGCGCGAAGCCCACCGACATCGCCATCAACGAAGCGTACGATGCGTTCAACAGAGGCGTAATCGATTCCATCGCGCTCTCGGTTCCCAGCGTTAAGGCGTATGCCTTCGCGGAGATCATCGAGTCGGCGATCATCAATGCGAACCTGGGCGGCTTCCCTGTCTGTTACGGCATAAGTCAGAAGCAGTTGGACGCCCTTCCTGATGACCTCCGCCAGATCGTGCTCGAGGAGGGCGAGAAGGTAGTCGCCGAAGCGGCGGAGCAGCTGATCTCTGAACTCGAGGCCGACTTGAAAGATTGGGAAGAGCAGGGTATCGAGTTGTACGAAATCGACGACGAGGAGCGCTCGGCAGCGATTGAGGGCGTTGAAGAGCAGTGGATTCGCCAACTCGAGGAGCAGGGCGTCGACGGGGCCTCCCAGGCGGTTGAGGAATGGAAGGCCCTCTTGGAGGAGCGCGTTGGCGGATAATCCCCCTCTCCGGGGACCCCGACGGACCAGACCGGCAAGCGAGACGTTGGAGAGGAGGCGACTCCCAGAATGACGGGCAAAGAAATCCGCAGGCAGTTAAGGGCCGTTGACGCCAAACTCACCTGGGGAATGCTTACTCTGGCCGGCCTCGTGCTCCTCTTGATGACCCTCCTAATGGTGTACAACATCGTGGCGCGCACTCTCTTCGATGCAGCCCTGGATGGCATTGTCTCAATTGTAGAGGAAGCGCTGATGGTCGCCATTGTCTATCTGGCACTGGCAGCACCTATCCCCATTTCGCTCCGCATATTCGTTGACCGACTCCCCAGTGCGGTCACGGGCATTGTGGACTGGATCACGTGGGCAGTATCAACGGTTGTCTTACTGGTTGCGGGTTGGGGGGCGTGGTTCCGGGCAGTTGACGCATACGACCGGGGCGAGCGAACCGTCGGGTTGTTCTCTTTCCCGCTCTATCCGTTCCGCTTCGTGGTTGCAGTCGGACTTCTGTATGCAGCACTTCATGTGGCCATCCAAGGACGCCAATGGGTGCGTGGACTCGACATAGAGGAAGTCATCGATGCTGAGTGAATGGACGGAAAGCGCCCTACTAGAAGGTGATGCAGCCCGATGCTGATCAGCGACTACGCGGCCGCGATCGGCCTCGCTACTTTGGTCGTCATGTTGCTTGCCGGGACCCCCGTGGGCATAGCGATGATCACTGCGGGGTTGGTTGGCCTGCTCCTGGGTTTCGGTGCAGACATCACTCTTGACTACCTCTCCACGACCTTTTACAGAGAGGCAGCCAGTTACGCTCTCGCCGCCATTCCTCTGTTTGTGTTGATGGGAACACTTGGCAGTAGTAGTCAGATCTGGGCACGCCTGTTTGAGTTTGTCTACCGGGTGGTTGGCCGCTTTCGGGGCGGACTCGGCATGGCGATCGTCGCGGCGGGCGGGATGTTCGGCGCTGTATCTGGCTCTTCGACAGCTGGGGCAGCGGCACTAGGAAAAATTGTCGTGCGTGAAGCGGAGCGCTACGGATACGAACGGAAGTTCACTCTCGCGTGTACGGCGGCTTCGGCGGCTTTCGCGGTCATGATTCCGCCCAGCATCTCGTTTATTGTATACGCATTGTTGACTCAAACGTCCGTCGCCAGGCTCTTCTTGGCTGGGATGGTCCCCGGCATATTGTCCGCCCTTGCTTTCATGGTGCTGGCGTATCTGTTAGCCCTGCGGAACCCGGATGATATGCCCCGGGGCAAGCGATTTTCTGCTCGAGAACAGCTTAAGGCGGGTGTGGAAACGCTCCCCGTCTTCGGCGTAGTCTTACTTGTCCTCGGAGGTATCTACACCGGTATCTTCACGCCGACGGAAGCTGGAGCCGTCGGAGCCGTCGGGATCGGCATCATCGCGGCCATATACAGCAGGCAGCAATTGTCCGGCGTGCTGGATGCTGCCCGCGAGGCCGCGGAAACGACTGCGATGATTTTCTTCATCATCGTCGGTGCCTTCATCTTCTCGCGATTCCTCTCCATCAACCGCATTCCGCAGGACATTGCTAGTTGGGTCGGCGAATTGCCGCTGAATCGGTACGCCGTGCTTGCCCTCATCCTGGTGATCTACCTGGTAATGGGCACATTTATGGATCAGTTGGCTATCCAGGTATTGACAATTCCTATCATCTTCCCCGTGATCGTGGCCATGGGATTCGACGCCTATTGGTTCGCGGTGGTATTCGTCAAAACTGTTGAGATTGGACTCATCACACCGCCTCTAGGATTGAATATATACGTCCTAAGTAGCGTGACTAAAGTCCCAGTGGTCGACGCATTTCGCCGAATCACACCTTTTGTTGTGGTCGACATATTGCTCTTGGCCGTGTTGGCAGCCGTGCCTGCTATCTCGCTTTGGTTGCCCAATCTGGCATTAGGACAAGGATGACGCCCAGGTGCCGGCCGAAGTCGCTTATGTGTATGCCTATGCTTCGTGCCTAGACCTCGTGTGAGTTCGCGACTCCCTCCCTCGATCGCTTCGGAGCCAGCCATGAATAGCAGTCCTCAGCCGGAACGGCCGCTGGTGGGCCGTGACGCCCCGGTGAAGTCCGTGGAGCGATCCATCGACATCTTGTTGGAACTGGCGTCAGGCCCACTAACACTGACCGAGGTAAGTGTGGCCACGCACCTCTCGAAGAGTACGTCGCGTCGACTGCTCCGCTCACTGGGGCATGGCGGAATCGTTGTCCATGACCCGCTGAGCAAGAAGTACCTGCTCGGTCCCGGGGCGCTGAGGCTCGGACAGGGCTTCGTGGGCGTTCGTGGTGGCTTCGACACATTCGCGCGGAAACCGCTGATGGCTCTTTGGGAGAAGGCAGGCGAGACAGTCGCCGTGCACGTGCGGTTAGGCCAGCAGCGTGTGTGTGTCCATGAGCTTGCGAGCGTGGAGGAGGTCCGGTATGTGTCCGGTGAGGGGATGACGGCACCGATTCATGTTGGTTCGGCCGGGCGGGTTCTTCTGGCGTTCATGCCTCCACTAGACGCCAGAGCCCTCCTCGAAGGTCTAGATCTGGCCCCGATGACCGGCGGTCCGGCCGTCGACTTAGAAACCTATATGAGGGAACTCGACACGGTCCGGGGGCGAGGGTTTGCACTGAGCGTCGGCGAACGGGTCCGTGGTGCTGCTGCTGTCTCCGTTCCGGTTTTTGACGCTGCCGGCGTAACAATTGCTGCTCTTAGCATCCTTGGACCGGTGGACCGCTTCGACGATCAGAAGCGCATGGCCGCTGTGGATCTGATGAGGCGGGCCGCCGAGGAGATTCAGACGTCCCTTCGCACGCTCGATTACAAGGTATTGCCGCCGCCGGCGGAGTCACGGCAGAGCCCCGCCTAATCCAAATGGCAGCAGTTGTGACCGTCACAGCCTGCCCGTGGTGATTCCGGAGCAGGGGATCGACCCTGCCTCCGTCGACAGGTCCTCGGCCATACGCGCAGTCATAATCGCCATCGCGGCTGTGCTTCCGGTATTCCTCGTGAGCGCCCTGGCCGTTCAGGTAAGGGAAGAACTCGTCTTTGGCACCGCCGCGCTTGGCGGCATCGTGGCGACATACTTCATCGCTAGTTCGGTCGGCTCGGTCCCGATGGGCCAGTTGATCGAATGGTTGGGTGCTGGCCGAGGAATGGCCCTCGCCTCAACCCTGAGTGCCTCGGCGATGGCGGCGGCGGCTCGGTCACAATCGTGGGTTCATCTGGCACTTGCGCTCGCGTTGGCGGGCGTGGCCAACGCGCTGGCCCAGCCAGCCGCGAACAAGCTGCTGTCGGCTTCAGTTCCGGTGCGCCGGCTCGGCCTTGCCTTCGGCATCAAGCAATCGTGTGTGCCTGGCGCGGCGCTTCTTGGTGGCCTTGCCGTACCAACCATCGCGCTCGTATTCGGGTGGCGCTGGGCGTTTGGTGTCGCGGCGCTGATCACGGGTGCCTACGCGGCGTGGCTCTGGATTCGGCACACGGAACGGGGGGCGGGGCGCCGCAGCCGGACGGGCACTCTGCGGGACAGCGAGGCCCCGATCTCCGCCCTGCTCTTCCTCACAGTGGGCGGCTTCCTCGGCGCAGCCGCGGCGACGTCGCTTGGCACCTTCTTGGTGGACTCGGCGGTGGTTCTGGATTTCGCCCCTTCCATAGCAGGCTGGCTCTACGCGCTCCTGTCTTGGGGCACGATCGGCTCCCGGATGGTCCTAGGATGGAGCGTCGACCGGTCACCGTCGCGGAGCAGGTTCGGGATTATCGCGGTGCTGCTGGGAGTTGGTTCACTCGGGTACGTGCTGATGGCAGGGAACAGCAAGATCGGTTTCGTTCTGGGTGCGGGTCTCGGCTTCATCGTGGGTTGGGCCTGGACTGGTGTCTTTCACTACGCGATCGTCACGTGGTATCGCAGGGCGCCCGCAGCCGCGACGGGCTTTATTCAGACTGGCCTATCACTTGGCGCGGGCGTGGGCCCGCTGTTATTCGGCATTCTCGCCGAGCAGCGGGGATACTCGGTGGCGTGGGCCGCCGCCGGAGTGGTGAGCCTGCTCGCGTCGCTCACCGTACTCGGCGCGCGGGCACATCTGCGAGCACGCCGCCGCTAGCAACTATGCTTGAAACCCGACTAAGAGCCATCGCTCCCCCGAGGAGTGCAGCGGTCTCGGAGGTGAGGGACGTGATGGGCGGGTGTTGGAGAGGACGGGGCGTCACTCAGCGCGGCCGCCGTCTTCGGGGATGAGTCCGGCAGGCGGTGCGATCCAAAACGGATGCCGCCAGCGTAGAGTCACCAGTGGATCACGCGCCCGGATCCGTTCCTCGCCAGCGGGCTCGTGCCCACGTCGCGGCAACCGCCAGCGGCACGGCTGTCGCCGCAGCCAACAAGAAAGTCTCACGATAGCGTCCGCTTTCGGCCAGGTCGGCCACGAGGACGGCGCCCACCGCGTTCCCGACGAACAGGGAGCTCGCGAACAATGAGATGACAGTTGCCCTGATAGACGGTAGCACCTCAGTGGCCCACGTCTGGAGCGAGGAATGCATGGCTGCCCAAGCAAGGCCCAACAGCGCGGCTACGACCACGGCGACTGACGGTTGCTGAGAAACGGCCATCATCGTGCAGCCGACGATGGCTGCCGTACCGCCGAGGCCGATCAGCCGTGATGGGCGCTGAGTCGCAGAGAGCTCTCCGACGAGCGGCGCGAATCCGAGGACCGCCACTCCATACACTCCTGCCACTGCACCCGCGACCGTGGAACTGACACCTGTCGCCTCGACAGCAGGTGGGAGCAAAGTTAGCGCGCCGAGCACGACCGCGCCCTCCACGAACGTCAAGGCAAGTACGAGCAGGGTCGGCGTAGAGCGGCTCACGCGAACGAGGGGAACTAGCAGATTGCGATGGCGCCGCCTGACCTGTGGTTCGGGGAGACCGCGCAAGGCGATAGCAAGCGCGACCGCAGCCACGCCCGTGCCAAGAAACACAAGTCGCCAACTAACGAAGTGAGCGAGGGCTCCTGCCCCGACGGACGCGAGTGCGGTGCCGAGTGCAAGGCCAACCATGAGTCGGGTGACCTGCGCTTGTCGTCGTTCTGCTGGGACGGTGTCGCCGATGTAGATAAGTGCCGAAGGCAGAGCGGCGCCGAAGAAGGCGCCCGCGAGGCAGCGGAACAAGCCGAGCGATAGCGGGTCCCACGCGAACGCCGACATTGCCGTTGACGCCGCCGAGAAGAACAAGGTCAACCGAAGGGTGTGAACAATGCCTAGTCGGTCCGAGATCATGCCCCAGACCGGCTGCATCAAGCCATAAGCGAGGAAATAGGTGCCCGCCGCTTGCACGACCTGAGAGAGCGGAGCACCCAGCGCGGTCGCGATCGCTACGAACATCGGCGGGATCGCGAAGCGGTCGAGCGTGCTGACAAAGGCGGTGTACTGGAGGAGACGGATCCCCGTGGGATCGGTCGGGGTACTCTTCCGCCTCATCTTGGGTGCCTTGAAGCAACGACCCGAGCAAAGCACTGCTGGAGGGAGCAACTTTCAGTTTCCGGCCGGCAGGCGGGACCGGTTCCTGCGTGGAGCTGACCACCGTGCTCCAGGTGCGACGCCCACCGAGTACCAACGCACCAGTCGGACAACATCGTTCGCCCACCATACGTCTGAGTGCTTCGGGCAGCAGTCACGCGCTTCCGGCGTTTCGTCCGTCCCTTGGTCAGGATTCGGGCGTGCGCTCAGCCCGATGGAGCCACCGGCTCGCCTGAAGCACTCCGTCACCACGCGGTGACGCCACGGTGCTTTCCGTCACGACTGGCCGGGTCGAAGAAAGCGACGTGGTTCTCTCCTCGTTGTTCCGCGGCTCCTCAGATCCGGCGCGCCGGACAGCCAGCCTCGGACCTGCGGGCTCAGGCCTTGCCCAACTAGAGCTTCTGAACACGCATGGTCCCTTCAGCGCCCGTCTAACGACAGGCAAGATGGGTACTCGATCCCCGACAGCCTGACGTGAG
>DGBL01000179.1 GCA_002384315.1 Micrococcaceae bacterium UBA4005
GGCGACGCCGAGGAGCGTGCCGCGGAATACATCAAAGCCCATGTCACCAAGCCGGTCGTCGGCTATGTGGCAGGATTCACCGCGCCCGAAGGTAAGACCATGGGCCACGCTGGAGCCATCGTCTCCGGCTCGGCAGGCACGGCGCAAGCCAAGAAGGAAGCGCTTGAGGCTGCCGGAGTGAAAGTCGGCAAGACGCCGTCCGAAACGGCACAGTTGCTCCGCGAGGTCTACGCCGGACTCTAACGAGCCCAGGGGATGTTACCAGTCCTCCCCCGAACCCCCGTTCCTGCACGATTTCCCAGCCCGGAAATTTGCGGCGGACGGGGGTTCGCTGCGTCCGGACCCGGGGTATCCTTGCACAGTAGGAACCGTGATAGGGGTCACACTGAGCGAGCCGGAATTGGCTGGACACGGGGGAGCGCCGACGCTCATCTCGTCGGTCAGTCGCGCGCTCGGACTGCTGGAGCGGGTAGCCGCAGCGGCCAGGCCGCTGCCCGCCAAGAGCATCGCCCGGGCTGAATCGCTGAGCTTGGGAACCACCTACAACATCCTGCGGACCCTCATCCATGCCGGATACCTAGCCCAGGAGGCCGACGGCTACGTCCTTGGCCCGCGGCATCCGGCGCTCACACCGAAGGGGGACGGCGCAGTGCTGGCGGAAGGCCGGACGGTCCTGAACGGGCTGCGGGACGAACTGCGGGCGGCCGCCTACCTCACCCGCTTCAAGGACGGGGAGATAGAAATTGTCGACATCGCGGACGGCCCGTTCGCTCCGCGGGTCGACCTCTGGGTCGGAGCTCAGGACAGCGCTCACGCGACGGCGTTCGGAAAGCAGATCCTGGCCAGCCTAGACCAGCCGGCCAGACTGGACTACATTGCACGCCACCCGCTCGTGGAACTTACCCCGTACACCATCCACACCCCCCGGGAGTTTCTCCGGCTGCTGGACCACGCTCCGGTAGGCATGGTGGATAACCAGGAGTACGCGCTCGGGTTCCGCTGCTTGGCTGTTCCCGTGGCGACTTCGGCGTGGATCGGAGCCTTGGCGATCTCCCTCCCGGCAGGAAGTGGCCGTCCGGAAGTCGACTACCTTGGCCGCCTGCGCGATTCGGCCGGGAACCTGTCCCTGGCGCTTGCTGCCAACGATGCGCTCTAACGCCCTGATCCGCTAGCGGAATTTTGCTGCAGTTCACCATCTGAAAACCCGGTGCTGTTGCGTGGGTCACAACGTCCCTACCCTGAAGTCATCGGCCGACGACGGAGTCGTCGTGGATCAACGAAGACCGCGTTTCAATGGTGGCTGCAGTTCAATGATGGAGGAACGATGACAGTGGAACAGACTGCGCCCCCGGCGCAGCTCAGCCGGGACGACCGACGCGCAATGTTGCGCACGATGATCCTGATACGCACGTACGAGCAGGCGATCCTGCGTGAATACCATGCCGACAAAAGCCCGGGCTTCGATATCGGCGCGGGGCTCATTCCGGGAGAAATGCACCTCTCCGCGGGTCAGGAACCCGTCGCTGCAGGAGTGTGCGCCCACCTAACGGCGGATGACGCACTCACTGCCACGCACCGCCCGCACCACCTTGCTATTGCGCACGGTATGGAACTGCGGCCCATGACCGCTGAAATTTTTGGACGTGAAACCGGTCTCGGAAAGGGCCGCGGCGGGCATATGCACCTCTTCGATCCGGCCACCCACTTTTCCTGCTCCGGGATCATCGCCGAGGGGTTGCCCGCTGCGCTGGGCCAAGCCTTCGCCTTCCGCCACGCTGGCTCGGACCGGATCGCCGTCGCCGTCGCCGGCGAGGGTGCCGCCAACCAGGGGGCATTCCACGAGTCGCTGAACCTCGCGGCGCTTTGGAAGCTTCCGGTGGTTTTTGTCATTGAGGACAATGACTGGGGAATTTCGGTGGCGCGTTCCGCCTCGACCTCGATTCCTTCCAATGCGGCGCGGGCGGCTGGATACGGAATGCCCGGTATCCGGGTTGAGGGTAATGATGTCGAGGCCGTCCATGCAGCGGCCGGGGAAGCGGTGGCCCGGGCCCGCTCCGGAGGGGGCCCGAGCCTCATCGAAGTGCATACACTGCGACTCTGGGGACACTTCGAAGGCGATGCGCAAGGATACCGGCCGGATCTCGAAGGAGTGCCAGGCTTCGATCCGATTCCCGGTTACGAGCAGAAGTTGATCGACGCCGGTGTCGTCACCGGCGCCGATCTGGACGTCATGCGGGGCTGGGCTTCGGAGCAAGTCGAGGACGCCATCAACTACGCCAAGAATTCGCCCCGTCCGAACCCGGACGAGGCGTTGAACTACGTCTTCGTGGAAGGACCGCAGTCATGAGCACCGTTGCCGAGAACCCAGCGCGCCTGGAGCCGAAACCATTGCCGGTCGAACCAGCAGCCGGAACCCGCAAACTGAACACCGCCAAGGCGATCCAGGAAGCCATCGGTGCCGAAATGGAGCAGGACGACTCGGTATTCGTCATGGGCGAGGACGTGGGCGCCTACGGTGGGATCTTCAGCTCCACGACCGGTCTGCTGGAGAAATTCGGTCCGCAGCGCGTTGTTGATACGCCAATTTCCGAGACCGCGTTCATCGGACTCGGCATCGGGGCTGCGGTCGAAGGGATGCGGCCGGTCGTTGAACTCATGTTCGTGGACTTCTTTGGGGTCTGCATGGACCAGATCTATAACCACATGGCCAAAATCCATTACGAATCAGGCGGGAACGTCCGCGTTCCCATGGTCCTGATGACAGCCACAGGTGGCGGCTACTCCGACGGCGCCCAGCATTCGCAGTCGCTCTGGGGGACCTTCGCCCACCTGCCGGGCATGAAAGTAGTGGTACCGTCCAACCCCTATGACGCCAAGGGGCTCATGGCTGCTGCCATCCGCTCAGACGACCCGGTCGTGTTCATGTTCCACAAGGGCATCATGGGCTTGCCGTGGATGGTGAAGAACCAGCGCTCCATCGGTGCTGTACCCGAGGAACGCTATGAAGTGCCCATCGGCAAAGCCAAGATTGTGCGCGAAGGCACGGACGTAACGATCGTGACGCTCTCCCTCTCGGTCCATCACAGCCTGGACGTGGCAGAAAAACTGGCGGACGAAGGCATCAGCGTCGAGGTCCTGGACCTGCGCAGCCTGGTGCCGCTGGACCGGGAAGCCATCGTGGCGGCCGTCTCGCGGACCGGCAGGGTGATAGTGGTCGATGAGGACTACCAGTCCTTCGGTCTCTCGGGTGAGATCGCCGCGACCCTGGCGGAATGCGATCCCGGACTGCTGCGCTCCTACAGCCGCGTCTGCGTCCCGGATGTTCCCATCCCGTACGCCCGGGAACTGGAATACGCGGTGCTGCCGACCCCGGCGCGCATTGAGGCGGCTGTGCGGGCAGCGGTGGGTTCATGACGGAGATTTTCTTCCCCCGGCTTTCCAGCAAGGACGCGGGCACCGGAGTGCTGGCAACCTGGTACGTTTCCGACGGCGAGACAGTCACCGTGGATCAGTTGGTTGCCGAGGTCGCCGTGGACAAGGTCGACGCCGAAGTCCGCTCCCCGACCCAGGGTGTAGTACGGCTACATGTGGAGGAAGGGGCGGAGGTCGTCGAAGGCGACCTGATCGCCGTCGTCGAATAGCCGCCGGCGGCGGTCCGTCGTAGGGTAGCGGGAGAATCGTACCTTCACGGCAAGGAGAGTCCTGATGCGCGCAACCGTCATCCACGGCCCCGGAGATATTCGGGTCGAAGACGTCGATTACCCGACCGTGCTCCGCCCTACGGACGTGGTAGTTCGGGTGAGCGCTGCGTGCGTATGCGGTTCAGACCTGTGGCCCTACCGGGGCGTGCGGCCCACCAAGGAGCCGCGCGCCATCGGGCACGAGTTCGTCGGAGTCGTCGAGTCGGTAGGAGCTGAAGTATCGGCGCTGGCGGAAGGTGATTTCGTGATCGCTCCGTTTGTCGGCAGTTGCGGAAAATGCCCGCAGTGCCGCAACGGGGTGACCGTGGCCTGTGACCACCTTGTGTCCTGGGGCAGTGTCGATGAACACGGTGACTATGTCCAGGGTGCGCAAGGCCAGGCAGTGCGCGTACCCCAAGCAGAAGCAACCTTGCGCAAGGTCGACGACGTTAGCCTCCCGGACGCCGGACTGACCGCGAGCCTGCTCACACTCTCCGATGTGATGGGCACCGGCCACCATGCCGCCGTCAGCGCCCAGGCGGGGCCGGGGCGCAGCGTCGTGGTAGTCGGCGACGGCGCCGTCGGGCTCTGCGGGGTGCTCGCTGCGAAGCGCCTGGGCGCAGAGCGCATCATCGCCATGTCGCGCCACGCAGACCGGCAGGCACTGGCCCGCGAATTCGGCGCGACCGATATTGTTGCCGAACGCGGGGACGACGGCGTAGCCAGGGTGCGCGAACTCCTGGGGGGCGTGCTCGCGGACTCTGTGCTGGAGTGTGTGGGGACCAAGGAATCTATGGCCCAGGCCCTGCGCAGCACCCGGCCCGGTGGAAACCTCGGCTATGTGGGAGTTCCGGCGGGCGGAGCGGAATTGCCGATAAGCTATCTCTTCTCCACCAACATCACAGTCGCTGGAGGTATGGCGCCGGTGCACACTTACATCCCCGAACTGCTTGCCGACGTCCTCTCCGGAAAGATCAACCCGGGCAGGGTCTTCGACTCGGTCATGCCGCTGGAGCAGGCAGCCGCCGCGTACCAAGCGATGGACGAGCGCCGCGCCATCAAGGTGCTGCTTACTCCCTAATATTTTTGCGTTGCTGCATATTTGCATTTGTGTAAAAATAACCGGACTGCAATAATGGTTCGGTGAGTCAACTAATATCCCTTCGGGAACGAAAGCGTTCAGACACTTGGAAAGCGCTCCATCAGTCGGCAGCCCGGATTGCGCTGGACCAGGGGTTGGAATGCGTCACCGTGGAAGCCGTGGCCGCAGCGGCCCAGGTCTCCACCCGAACGTTCTTCAACTACTTTCCCTCGAAAGAGGATGCAGTCATCGGTCTTCGGGAGCCGGTGCTTGAGGACTCGATGCTCGAATCGTTCAGCCTCGAGATCGAGCCGCTGCGGGAGGTTGCGCACCTGACGCTTGCGGTACTGCGATCGATCCACGGTGGGGACGACGCGGTCAGTTGCCACACTGAACTGCTCGACCTGCACCCGCACCTGCGCCAGCGCCGGTTCCATTACGTGCTCAAGGTCGAACAACTGGTCACCGCCGCGGTGGCCGAACGCCTGCACGGATCGCGGCGATGGCAGGGGGCCATCGTGGCCTACCCCGCGGACGACGTCGCCCGGATGCTGGTGATGGTGGCCGGGACGGCAAGCCGGTACGTGATGCAAAAGACCGCCGCTGACCCGGGCCGCGAAAGCCAGTTCGCCGCTCTCGACGACGGACTGGCACTGCTGCGAACCGTCATGGCGGAGCTGCCGTGACGCGCGGGGCGCCGCGGACAACGTCCGCCAGCCAGCCGACGGGGCGGACGTTCGTGCTGATCTTCGTGGCACTGCTTTTCGCCATGCTGCTGACGGCACTGAACCAGACCATCCTCGGTACGGCTTTGCCGACGATCGTCGGCGAGCTCAACGGCGCAAGCCACATGTTGTGGGTTATTACCGCATTCATTCTCGCCTCGACCATCACCATGCCGATCTACGGCAAACTAGGCGATCTGGTGGGTAGGAAGTATCTGCTGGTAACCGCGATCAGCGTCTTCCTGGTGGGGTCCGTCATAGGTGCGTTGGCGCCGTCCATGGGCTGGCTGATTGCCGCCCGTGTGGTACAGGGCCTTGGTGGCGGCGGGCTCATGATCCTGTCCCAGTCGATCATCGCGGACATCGTTCCAGCCCGGGAACGCGGGAAATATATGGGCTGGATGGGCGGAGTGTTCGCCTTCGCCTCCGTGGTGGGACCGCTTATTGGCGGCTGGCTGACGGAGGGCCCGGGCTGGCGCTGGACTTTCTGGTTCAATCTTCCGGTCGGCGCGCTGGCACTGGTCGGTGCGCTGATGTTCCTCAAGGCGCCGACGCATCGCGTGCGACCCCGACTGGATGTGTGGGGCATGGTGTTCATCGCCCTATCCACCACCGGGCTCGTCCTGGTGGCGAGCTGGGGTGGCAACCAATACGCGTGGACCAGCCCGACAATCCTGGCGCTCAGCGCCGGAACGGTGGCTACCGGCGTCGTCTTCGTCCTCATTGAGCGTCGGACGGCGGAACCGATCATCCCCATGGGGTTGTTCCGGGACCGCAACTTCAGGCTCACCACCGCAGCCGGGTTATTGACTGCGGTCGCGATGTTCGGCTCGATCGGATATATGCCGACTTATCTGCAGATGGCCACAGGCGCTTCGGCCACCGAGGCCGGGTTGCTGATGATTCCGATGATGGGCGCCCTTCTCGCTGCTTCGGTCGTCTCGGGCCAGCTGGTCTCCCGGACGGGGCGGTATAAGTGGATGCCGATCGCTGGATCGCTCATCATGGTGCTGGCGCTGATCCTCATGGGCCTGCTCACGGCTGATTCTGAGGTCTGGCATATCTGTTTGAACCTCGGGATCCTCGGTTTCGGACTGGGCCTGAATATGCAGATATTGGTGCTGATCGTGCAGAATTCCTTCCCGCTGAGCCAGGTGGGCACGGCGACGGCGGCGAGTACCTACTTCCGGCAGATCGGGGCCACTCTGGGCTCGGCCGTCATTGGCAGTCTCTTCGCCAGCAGGCTCAGCGGGTACCTGGCTGAACGACTCCCCCCACAGGCTGCCCAAGCCACCTCGGGCGGGAATTCGTTGACGCCGGAACTGGTGCAGCAACTGCCGGAAGACGTGCGCCGGGTCGTTGTCGGAGCCTACAGCGAGGCGTTGATTCCATTGTTTTTATACATGGCTCCCATGGCGGCGGTGGCGGCGGTACTGTGCCTCTTCCTGACGGAAAACCCTTTGGCAACCACGCTGGATCCGACTACGTCGGGGCCGGCTGCCGGAGTGGTGACGGACCCGCTCCAGGCCCCGGCCGCGAGTGGCCGGGCAAGCGCATGAGGATGCCCTCAGCTGCGGACCGCTCGCCCTATGTCATCACCCGGGCACGGCTCATGGCCGCTCCTGCGGCACGAATCTTCGAGGTGCTTGCCACTCCCTCCCTGCATGCGGTGATCGATGGTTCAGACACCGTCATCGGGGC
>DGBL01000076.1 GCA_002384315.1 Micrococcaceae bacterium UBA4005
GTTGCACCCGTGCTGCAGCAGGAATCCAGCGACCGCGTGGACAATCCCTGGAGTGTCCGGGCAGCTCAGCGAAAGAACGAGGTCATCGGGTGGAGCTGCGGGCACGGAAATCTCCTTGGCGGTGGATCAAGCTGAATCTAGAAAATAATATCAACTTATTGCAAGGAATGTTAGGGGGATCACACTTTTATTGGTCGGGTTTTATCTATGCGTAGGAGTACCAGTTGGAGGACCGGGCGATTCACCGCCCAGTCCCGGAGGGTTACCAGAACACAGCAACAATAATATTCAGCAGGGTCAGGGCTCCGATCGCGACGATTGGAGCTGCGCCGACCTGCGGTTTCTTACGATTAATCAGCGCGAGCACGGCAATGACTATGAGCACTACCAGCTTGACGCCGATCTTGGCGTTGTTGACCTCATCCAGGTCACCAGCCTCAATGACACCAACCAGCGCCAGGCCGGTGATGAGCTGAAGCCAGGTGCCGTGCATGATCGCCGGGGTGATGGATGCCTTTCCAGCCCGCAGTGAGCTGATCTGCGCCATGACTCCCCCCAACACTGCTGCGAGACCGACGAAGTGCAGAACTAGGAGCAGGGAGCGGAGGAATTCCATGGTTCCTAGATTAGGCGATGCGGGCGCATTTTGCGGGCAGGATGTGCGAGACTCAGGAATGGCCTTCGACAACTTCGAGCCCCTCCGGCGGGGTCAGCATCGCTCGCTCGCCGAACTTGAAGCATCCCGCCACGCGCTGGTGCGCACAATTCTCGCGGCGCGATGGCGCTGCGAGCGAGCGGATACCCAAGGTGAGCTCCCTGAATCCGACGCGGAATCGGCCCGGCAACTGCTCTCGGCAGCCGTCGCACGACTGGAGGACCTGGATGAGCGGCTCCAAATATTACGCGAAGGCGCAGGCAGGGCCCTGCAGCACGATGCGGCCGTGGAGGACTGTTCCTACCACCTTCGCGCCGGCTAGCCGTGACGCCGGCTAGCAGTAACGCCGGGCGCGGTGAGATGCGCAACGCAGTGAGGGAGGAGGCTCGGCGGCCTCCTCCCTCACTGCGTTGCAGGTCCCCGCGGGCTTATGCGCGGGTTTTGCTCTTCGGGCCAAGGATGAAGGCGAGCGCGACCATGGCAACGCCAAGCAGTAGGTGGAGCCAGTTGTCAGCAGCGTTCAGCGGAACAAAGTTCAGTGCCGAGGACTGATCGAAGAGTATCCCGTAGACCCAGAGCACCAAGTAGATAATTCCTCCGAAGAGCAGGAATGACCGGGCGCCGCTGGCGCTGCGGGCGAGTGCAAGGCCCGCGATGCCGAACAGCAGGTGAACGACATTGTGGAGGACCGAGACCTGGAACAGGCCGAGGAGCATCGCCTCGGAGCCGTGGCCCGCGAACGCTAGCTGGTCGTATTGTGCGGTGATGCCCGGGACGAATCCGAGGATTCCCACGAGCAGGAATACTGCTCCGACGAGAAGAGCCGCGGTCTGGATAACGGGTTTCGTTCCGGCGCTGGACCGGTGTGCGGTGGTAGTCATGTGATTTCTCCTGGATGGGTGATGTCTCGGTTGAGCTTTCAAGGATCATTCGCCTCACGAAGGCTTTCGGATGGGCCACTTAGGGAAATTCCCGCATTTTTATACTTTTTCTGGGACATTTGTTCCATGGCCACATGTGTTCAGCTGCTGTACTTCGACGGATGCCCGAGCTGGCAGTTGGCCCGGCAGCGCGTGCTGGCGGCGATTGACGCCCTGGGCATGCAGATCCCGGTGGAATATGTCGAGGTCACCACTATGGAGGAGGCTGCCCGCTGGGGTTTCCGCGGGTCGCCCACGCTCCTTGTCGACGGCGAGGACCCCTGGAGTGGGGGCGGGGAGCCGGTCGCGCTGGCGTGCCGGGTCTATACGACTCCGACCGGGATGCAGGGATCCCCTTCCCTCGCGGACATTACCGCTGCGCTGGGATAAGCCGACTATGGGCGGCGGGCTCTGGGAGAACCTGGGCATTCTGCTCGCAGGCGCCCTAGTGGTGTACGGGGGACTCCTGCTCCTGCTCTGGGGCTACGCGCGCAAGAACCCGGACACGGTGGCCCTACGCGAAGCCCTGCGGCTCCTGCCAGACCTGCTGCGTTTGCTGAAGCGACTCCTCGCCGACCCGGCACTGGGATGGAGCGTGCGCCTTCGAGTGGTTTTGTTGCTGGGTTACCTCTTGCTTCCCTTTGATCTGGTGCCAGATTTTGTCCCGCTCATTGGCTACGCGGACGACGCCGTCGTCGTGGCACTCGTGCTGCGCTCGGTGATCAGGAGCGCTGGGGCCGAGGCGATCGAGCGTCATTGGCCAGGCACGCAGACCGGGCTGCAATTGGTGCTCACACTCGCCGGAGGCACTTCCCCGAAGTGACGCTCAGTGGGGCGGCAAACCATGCAGCATGCTGCCTTTGTGCATTAGTGCAGAGATGCTCTGCACTAATTTGGGTTGATCGGCGGACATGGGGCGGGCATACTCGGTAGGGCTCAGTGTGTGCCCTGGATCACATTGGGTAGCGCTGTGTCAACGACGACATCACAAGGAGTAGGCACCATGAGTTCCGAGAATCCAACGGTTACCCGGCGGGAGGAGCCTGATGTTGAGGCTTCCGGTCTGAAGAAGGTAGTGGTGGCCTCCATGGCCGGCACTGTTGTGGAATGGTACGAATTCTTCCTTTATGCCGCGGCCGCCACACTGGTGTTCGCTGCCCTGTTTTTCCCTAACGCCGAGACGGAACTGGACGGCATCATCGCCGCCTTCCTGACCTACGCCGTTGGCTTTGTCGCGCGGCCCATCGGTGGGATCGTCTTCGGGCACTTCGGGGACAAGTATGGACGCAAGAAGCTGCTGCAGCTGAGTATCATCCTGGTTGGCGTTGCCACCTTCCTGATGGGATGCCTGCCCACCTTCAACCAGATCGGGTACTGGGCGCCTGCGCTTCTGGTGGTGCTGCGCTTCATCCAGGGCTTCGCCGTGGGCGGCGAATGGGGTGGAGCCGTCCTGCTTGTCGCAGAGCACAGTCCCAACAAATCGCGCGGATTCTGGTCGAGTTGGCCGCAGTCCGCCGTGCCGATGGGAAACCTGCTGGCTACCGGAGTCCTCCTCATCCTTTCCGCATCGCTGTCTGAGGCGGACTTCCTCGGCTGGGGCTGGCGCATAGCCTTCTGGCTTTCCGCGGTGATCGTCCTTATTGGCTACTACATCCGCACCCGGGTCAAGGACGCACCGATCTTCCTTGAGGCACAAAAAGAAGTAGTCGAAGGCGCCAAGGGCTACGGCGTGATTGAAGTGTTCCGTCGCTACCCGCGCGGTGTCTTCACTGCCATGGGACTGCGCTTCGCTGAGAACATCCTGTACTACCTCGTGGTCACCTTCTCCATCACGTACCTCAAGGTGGTTGTTGAGGCTGATACGTCCAGGATCCTGCTGCTGCTGCTGATGGCGCATGCCATTCACTTCTGCACCGTGCCGCTCGTGGGAAAAATGTCCGACAAGTTTGGGCGCAGGCCCGTCTACCTCAGCGGTGCGTTGCTCGCCGGAACGTGGGGGTTCTTCGCCTTCCCCATGATGGATACCGGGGTTGATGGAATCATTCTGGCCGCTATCACTATCGGACTAGTTTTCCACGCGCTCATGTACGCAGGCCAACCGTCGATCATGGCGGAAATGTTCCCCACCCGGATGCGCTATTCAGGGGTCTCCCTCGGCTACCAAGTGACCAGCATCGTGGCAGGGTCGCTCGCGCCGATCATTGCCGGGACGCTGCTTTCCAACTTCGGTTCCTCGGTGCCGGTAGCTTTCTACTTGCTCGGTGCCAGCATCGTAACGACCATTGCGGTGCTGGTCCTGAAGGAGACGCGTGGGATCTCCCTGCATGACGTTGATGCAGCCGACGCGCAGGGCACCGCTGACCTCCTGGCGGCCGCCGCCAAGAAATAGCGGGCTATTCGCAGCAGCAGTTCCGCGCCCGCCGCCGTGAGGCGGCCGGCGCGGCCGCGCTCAGGGCTCAAGCCGAGAGGGCGTCGGGGCGATCCGCTATTTCATGGCGTATCGCCCCGACGACCGCTTGCACTGCGGCGGAGCGCAGCGACTCCGGCCGGGCTACTGCCCAGATGGGCAGTTGTCGGTGGAATTCGTGAGGCAATACCGGAACGAAACCCGCGTGTTTTCTGACCATGAAACTGGGCAGGATCCCGATCCCAGCCCCGGCCTCCACAGCACGCAACTGGGCAAAGATGCTCGTGGACTGGAAGCTGGTCGCAGGGAGCGGCAACTGCGACGAGCGGTGGCCGAGTTCGCTCACCTGCAGAGCTGATTCGACGTAGGAGACGAAGCTATGGTGACGGATGTCCTCGAGCCCGGAGGGAGTGCCCCGGGCTTGAAGATAATCCCGGCTCGCATACAGGCGCAGGAAATAGTTGGTCAGGAAGAGCGGCTCCGCGCGGGCAATCTCAGCACGGCCGATCACGACCTCCAGATCCACCCCAGAGCGGTTCTGGCTCACTTTCCGCGTGGCGCTGAACATTTCGATATCCAGCCCGGGGTGCTCCCGCTGCAAGCTGACCAGCGCTGGGGTGACGAACACTGCACCAAACCCGTCAGGGGTGCTCACCCGTACGAGCCCGGTCAGCGAATCCTTATCCTGGGGGATGCGCGTGCCCAGAGCGCCGAGACTGGATTCAATCGCCTCCGCTGCCTTCACCGCCTCCGAGCCAAGAGCGGTCAGCTCCCAGCCCTGCGGCGTCCGGTCGAGGGTCCGGCCACCGAGTTGGCGGTCCAGCGCCTGGATCCGCCGGGAAATTGTGGTGTGCGTGGTACCCAGGGATTCGGCGACTGCGTTGAACCGTCCAAGACGGGCAACCGTCAATAGAATCAACAGATCGTCCGGACTCGGAAAGCGGCGGAACTCCATCAACGTTCCTTTCCTTGGGCTGCGGGAACGTGCTTTTACTCCATATGTGCAAAAACAAACAGGTGCTCTGTAGTTTTCCCCCTTGTTTGCACCCTAGCAGGGGTGCACGCTGGTAGGGACTGTCCACGTATCGTCAACATCACGCGAAGGAGCTGCCATTATGGCCAGGGTTGGTTGGATCGGATTGGGAAATATGGGCGGATTCATGTCCGTCAACATGGTCAAGGCTGGACACGAAGTCAGCGGTTATGACCTGAACGCAGAAGTGCTTGCCGCCGCGGAGGCTGGCGGTGTACGGGCAGCCAGCAGCATCGCGGACGCGGTAGCGGATGCAGACGTCGTCTTCACGATGCTGCCCAAGGGTGAGCACGCGCGCGCCGTCTACCTTGGCGAGGACGGTGTCTTCGCCCATGCGGGAACGTCCACCCTGCTGGTGGACTCCTCAACCATCGACATCGAATCCGCCCAGGCGTTGCACGACGCAGCCATCGCGGCAGGTTACCGGTTCGTTGACGCCCCGGTCTCCGGAGGTATCAGCGGCGCTGAGGCAGCCACGCTGACCTTCATGGTTGGGGGCGAAGAGGGCGCTGTTAAGGATGCCAGCGCGTTCATCGAGCCGATGGCTGGAAATATCATTCCCACTGGCGGCCCGACGACCGGCCAGGCAGCGAAAATCTGCAACAACCTCATGCTCTTCATCAATCTTGCCGCTGCGGCTGAAGGAGCTGTCCTCGCGGACCGTCTCGGTCTGGACAAGCAGGTGTTCTGGGATATCGCGTCTGTCTCCTCCGGGGATAGCTGGGCCCTGCGCACCTGGTACCCCATGCCGGGCGTGGTGCCTACTGCTGCATCGAACAATGATTTCAAACCCACGTTCACCACCGAGCTGGCGAACAAGGACATCGGCCTGGCCATCGCCGCGGCCGAGGAAACCGGTACCCCGCTGGAGATCGGCAAGCATGTGCAGGAACTGTTCCAGCGCGTCATCGACGCAGGCGGGAGCGGGAAGGACTGCTCCCTCATCATCAAGCTCGTCGACGGTTCGCTCGACTCCTCCAGCTAATTGACAAACCAGTTCACGAAAGAGATTTCCATGGAAAAGATTCCGCACTACATCAACGGATCCAAAATCGACGACGCCGAACGCTATGGCCCCGTCTTCAACCCGGCTACTGGAGCGCAGGAGAAAGAGGTCGCTTTCGCCTCCCCCGAGCGCGTCAACGAAGCGGTTGCCGCAGCCCAGGCAGCGCTGCCCGGGTGGCGGTCGGCCAGCCTCGCCAAACGAGCCAATGTGTTCTTCAAGGTCCGCGAGCTGCTGACCGAACGTAAATCCGAGCTGGCGGCGATCCTGACAAGCGAGCACGGCAAGGTCCTCTCGGATGCCGAAGGTGAAATTTCCCGTGGTTTGGAGAACATCGAGTTCGCCACTGGGCTTTCCCACATGCTCAAGGGGGAGCGCTCCGAGCAGGTCTCCACCGGCGTCGACGTCCATTCGATCCGCCAGCCCGTGGGTGTCGTCGCGTGCATCACGCCGTTCAATTTCCCGGCCATGGTGCCGTTGTGGATGATCGGCAGCGCGATTGCGTGCGGCAACACCGTGCTGCTCAAACCCAGCGAGAAGGATCCCTCCTCTGCGGTGTTCATCGCCGAGATTTTCTCCGAAGCGGGGCTCCCGGACGGTGTGCTCAACGTCGTGCAGGGTGACCGTGAGGCGGTGGAAACCATCCTGGACCACCCCGAGATCAAAGCTGTGAGCTTCGTTGGATCCACTCCGATCGCCCGGACCATCTACCAGCGCGCGGCTTCCCATGGCAAGCGCGTACAGGCCCTCGGCGGGGCGAAGAACCACATGGTCGTCCTTCCCGACGCCGACCTGGACATGGCAGCAGACGCCGCCGTCTCGGCTGCCTACGGATCAGCCGGAGAGCGGTGCATGGCGGTAAGCGTTTTGGTGGCGGTTGGCGAGATAGCGGATCCGCTCGTTGAGGCGATCCGCAGCCGGATGGCCGCGCTGAAGATCGGGGCCGGTACCGACCCGTCCTCGCAAATGGGCCCGCTCGTCACCGCCGAGCACCGCGACCGCGTCGCTTCCTATGTTGCCGGCGCCGAGCAGGAAGGGGCCACAGTGGTGGTGGACGGGCGGGAGCAATCTTTCGATTCCGATGGGTTCTTCCTGGGCGTGAGCCTGGTGGATCACGTCAAACCAGGCATGAAGGTTTACGACGACGAGATTTTCGGCCCGGTACTTTCGGTGGTGCGCGTAGAAACGTACAAGGACGCGGTGCAGCTCGTCAACGAGAACGAATACGGCAACGGGGTGGCAATTTTCACCCGTGACGGCGGTGTTGCCCGGCAGTTCGAGTTCGAAGTGGAAGCCGGGATGGTCGGGGTCAACGTCCCTATCCCTGTCCCCGTTGGCACGTTCTCTTTCGGAGGATGGAAAAATTCCCTCTTCGGGGATACCCACATGTACGGCCCGGACAGCGTCCGCTTCTACACCCGCGGCAAGGTCGTCACCACGAGGTGGCCGGATCCTTCCACCTCGAAGATTGACCTCGGGTTTCCCCAGGTCGATTAGAGGTTAGAGAGAGTCCTAATCCTGCTGTACAGACGATGCTGGCCCACCCCGTATAGGGTGGGCCAGCATCGTCTTAGCAATCGTCTTAGCACTGGGCTTCTTGCCGCCGGGCTGGCTGTCACCGCGCGGGGGGGCCTCTCCGCGCGGTCCTTCAGGGCCGGTCAGTACCGGGCAGTTCCGTCCTCCGGGAGGTCGGTGCTCGTGGTGGCAGCGTCGGCGCGCCGGGTCTCCCGGCGCAGTTGCTCTGTTGCTGCCGGGGCGGCCTCGGCGTGGGCCTTCACCTTCGGTGCCTCTTCCTCAGCTTTATTGAGGTAGCCCTCCCAGCGGCGCGACATGGGCCCGATCAAGCCGCCGCCGACGCCGACCACGATGACTCCGACGATCGCAGCGAGAACGGCGATCAGGATCGGCGTCGTTACGGTGGTGGCGATCTCCACTTGGTTGAGCGCGGCAATGATTCCGATCCCGAGGATGAAGATGCTGGCAATGTTGGCAAGAAGGTTCCCATAGGAAAGCCCGCCGAGGGAGCTCTGAATCAGTGACTTCACCGCGGCGGCGATCGCTGCGCTGATGATGACGATGATGATCGCCACAATGATCTTGGGCAGGAAGGCGATGATTCCGGCCAGAAGGTCACTGACCGGGTTGGGCCCAAAAACGCCGAAGGCGAACTGCAGGACGAACAGGACGAGTGCGTAGTAAACGATCTTCGCAATGATGTCGCTGGCGTCAAGCGATGACTTGTCGAGGGCCCGCTTGACTCCGCCGCGCTCGACCAACCGGTCGAAGCCGACTTTCTGCAGCAGCCGATCCAGGCCTTTCGATATGGCCTTGGCTATCAGCAGGCCGACAACGAGGATGACGAGGAACAGGAGCAGCCGCGGAATAAAGTCCACCACGGTTACCAGTCCGGATTGTAGCGTGTCTTCCATGATTTTCTCCTCAGGGATGATCGGGAAATCGCTTTCAGCTCACCACTCTAGACACGCCAGCATGAAATAACAAGCATGCTTACTGTACACAAGGCGTAATGGTGTCCTACCCGCGCCTGGCGGACCGAGCGGATGGCCTGTTATCGCGAAGTTAGGGGTAGCGATCCCAAGATCGAGCGCTGGATGGCGACGGCTGCGGCGCCGCGTGCCCACTGGGTGAAGTCTGCAGGTTCGCGGAACAGCCGGATGGGTGTCGCTTCGGGGTCGCGGTTAAAGTGCATGGCGCGTTCCATACTCTCCGCGCCGGCGTCGGCCAGGTCGACCCCTTCGCCCGAGAGGATAATGAGGTCGACCATGGTGAGGTTGGCTATCGCTGCAAGCAGCGTGCCCAAGCCAGCCCCGGCTGCGGAGACGATCGCTGTGGCAGCCGGATCGGAGCGGCGGGAAAGCTCGAGAATGTCGCCATATTCCACGTCCTTGCCCATGTTCGTCTGTGCCTGGGCGGTGATGGAAGCAATGGTGAGCCGAGTGGAAGCGCACCCACGATCGCACTGGGCGCAGCGCGGAGCCGCGGAGTCGAGCGGGTAGTGCCCTATGAGTCCAAGCCCGGCGTCGGGCGGGGCAATCACGTTTCCGTTGATCACCAGACCGTAGCCGACACCTGCGCCGACGGTCAGGACAGCGAAATTCGGTTCGTCCCGTCCTGCGCCGAACCACTGTTCGGCCACAGTGAGGGCCACGACGTCGTTCTCCAGAACGACCGGAAGTCCAGTCCCGGACTGGACCAACCTGGCGAGCGGCACGTCCCTCCACTGCAGGAACGGGGCGCGCAGAACCCGCCCGTCAGGGCTGGTCGTCCCTCCGATGCTGATGCCGATTCCGCTAAAGCTGCCGAGGTCTCCTACCGCTGCGGCCACCTGGGTGAGGGCGCTCACTACAGCCTCGACCTCAAGGCTCCTCAGGGGCATCTCGGCCGATGCGAGGACTTCGCAGCGAAGATTGGTGGCCACAGCGGCGGCAGAGTGTGCTGTGAGTTTAATGCCGATGAAGTGATGGGCGTCAGGGTTCGATTCCAGCGGTTTCGTCGGTCGGCCGACTGTGCCCGCAGTCGAGTCCTCGGTTTCCCGCAACAGGCCAGAGTCGAGTAACGGTTTGCTCAAGCGCGTCAGGCTGGCCGCGGAGAGGCCGAGGCGGTCTGCCAGTTCGCCGCGGGAGATGGGGCCGTTAATCAGTACTTCGCGGGCTAGGCGCCGGGTGGGATTCCTGCGGGTGGCGGGATGGTCGGATGTCATGACTTCCTCAGGCGGGCCGGGTGGACCCACGGCTGGAACCACAGGTGAATTCCAACCCTAACAGCCCGCCGAATCGCCGCGAGGGCGGGTGGGGACTCCCTGTCCGGCCATTGACGCGACGATTAGTTTTGATATAAAAATATATGGATGCCCGCGCCTGTTGCTGCCAACCGCATCCGCCGTTGTTTCCTCATCGAGCAGGACCCCTTCACCCGGAAAGGCATCCCGTGCCCCGAACCGAAATGCACCGCACCGTCTCCCGGAACGACTTCATGGCAGATCCCGCCTGGTGGCGGCAGGCCGCTGTCTATCAGATATACCCCCGCAGTTTCGCGGATTCGAACGCGGACGGTGTGGGGGACTTGCGCGGTATTACCTCCCGGATCCCGTATCTTGCGGCCCTCGGGATCGACGCCGTATGGCTGAGCCCATTTTATCCGTCCGCGCTCGCCGATGGCGGTTATGACGTCGATAACTATCGCGATGTCGACCCGAAACTGGGAACCTTGGAGGATTTCGACCAGATGATCGCGGCGCTCCATGCCCACGGCATCAAACTCATCGCTGACATCGTGCCCAACCACACCTCCAACCGGCACGAGTGGTTCCTGGAGGCCTTGGCCTCCGCCCCCGGCTCGGCCGCGAGGGACCGGTATATCTTTCGCGATGGCAGCGGCGTGAACGGCGAGATTCCGCCATCGGACTGGGAGTCCGTCTTCGGGGGAAGTGCCTGGGACCGCGTTCCTGATGGCCAGTGGTACCTACACCTGTTCGCCTCTGAACAGCCCGACCTGAACTGGGACAACCGGGAAGTGCGTGAGGATTTTCTGAAGACCCTGCGATTCTGGTCCGACCGCGGAGTGGACGGTTTCCGTGTCGACGTGGCGCACGCCCTGACCAAAGACATGGCACAGCCGCTGCCCGCACGCGCCGAGCTTGGCGCCGAAGATGAAAACCTCGGCGGCGCGCACCCCTACTGGGACCGTGACGAGGTCCACGAAATCTATACCGAGTGGCGGGCAGTGTTCAACGAATACACACCGCCACGCACGGCTGTGGCCGAGGCCTGGGTGCACGCCGAGCGCCGGGCCCGGTACGCCAGCCCGGAGGGTCTCGGCCAAGCCTTCAACTTCGATCTGCTGCAGGCGGATTGGAATCCTGACCAATTCCGCTCCATCATCACCACCAACCTCGCCCAGGCCCAGGAGTCCGGTGCGTCGTCGACCTGGGTGTTCTCCAACCACGACGTCGTCAGGCACGCCACCAGGTATGGCCTCCCGCCCGGAGATGGCGCGGGCGGGAAAGGCCAGGACGGGCGCGAATGGCTGCTCAGCGGGGGTGTTGACCCGGAGCTGAATGTGGTGCTGGGAATGCGCCGCGCCCGTGCGGCCTCGCTGCTCATGTTCGCGCTGCCGGGTTCGGCCTACCTGTATCAAGGGGAGGAGTTGGGGCTCGGTGAGGTCGCTGTGATTCCCGCGGCCCGGCGCCAGGACCCCACATTCGTACGGACCGGCGGTGCCGAGATTGGACGCGATGGCTGCCGGGTGCCGCTGCCCTGGACCGCGGACGGTCCATCATTTGGTTTTGGCTCAAACGGCGCACACCTGCCGCAGCCGGCATGGTTCGGCGGCTACGCTGTCGACACCCAGTCGGGGAATGAGCAATCGACGCTTAGCTTCTATCGCACAGCGCTGGCGTTGCGGCGTCAGTGGCAAACCGGCGAAGAACTCAGCTGGGTGGACGAAACCGCCGACACTATCCTGCATTTCACCCGCCCCGGAGGTTGGCATTGCATGACGAACTTCGGGGCGGAAGCCGTCAATCCTCCGCAGGGTCCCGTGCTAGTGAGCAGTGCGCCGCTGGACGACGGCATGCTGCCACCGGATACGACCGTCTGGGTCAGCGCAGGCTAAGCCCCGGGCCCTGGAGCTGGGTGAGCGCTCCGGCGTCGAGGTTCCACCGGGCGTCGAGCCGGACGTTCTCCAGCAGCCTGCGGTCGTGGGTCACTAGCAGCAGCGCCCCCGTGTAGGCTTCCAGTGCCTCTTCGAGCTGCTCGATGGCAGGCAGGTCGAGGTGGTTGGTCGGCTCGTCGAGGACCAGCAAATTCACCCCGCGAGCCTGGAGTAGTGCCAGCCCGGTCCGCGTGCGTTCACCGGGGGAGAGGTCCCTGACGAGGGCCGCTACCTGGTCCGCCTTCAGCCCGAATTTGGCCAGCAGCGTTCGGGCTTCGGCCTGCGTCAACTGCGGGACGGCGAGCTCAAAAGCGGTGGAGAGCACCTCGTCCTCGGGCAGTTGGCCCCGGGCCTGGTCGATCTCACCCACCGCCACGTTCGTTCCCAGGGAGGCGCGACCGTCGTCGGGCTGTTGATGGCCCAGCAGCAGGCGCAGCAGGGTGGATTTTCCTGCCCCGTTCGGGCCGGTGATTCCAATTCGTTCGCCAGCGTTGACTTGGACGGACACCGGTCCCAGCGTGAAATTTCCCTGCCGGGCCACGGCATGGGAAAGCGTCGCCACGACGGTGCTGGAGCGCGG
>DGBL01000169.1:0-158 GCA_002384315.1 Micrococcaceae bacterium UBA4005
GCCCTCAGCCTGACGGGGTGTCTTCCCGGCGAAAACGCCTCCAGCGCGGACACCACCGCAGGTACCACCCAGGGCGGGACGCTGAACATCGACTTCGCCACGTATAACCCGTTGAGCCTGGTCATCAAGGACCAGGGCTGGCTGGAAGAGGAGCTCGC
>DGBL01000169.1:187-999 GCA_002384315.1 Micrococcaceae bacterium UBA4005
CTACTTCTTCCTCCTCCAGGCCCTGGAGGCCGGCGGAGTGGACCCCTCCGAAGTCACCGTACAGAACCTCCAGCACGCGGACGGCCGGGCAGCACTCGCCAGCGGCGCGGTCGACGCCTGGGCTGGGCTGGACCCGATCATGGCCGCAGCCGAACAGGAGGGAGAAGTCCTGTTCTTCCGGAACATCGACTTCAACACCTACGGTTTCCTCAATGCCACCGAAGACTTCCTGGCGGAGCGCCCCGACGTTGCGCAGACGGTCGTCAACGCTTACGAAAAGGCCCGTGCCTGGGCGCAGGAGAACCCCGAGGAAACAGCCGCGATCCTCGCAGAAGTTGCGGGAATCGACCCACAGGTCGCCTCCACCGTGATCATCGAACGCACAAACCTAGAAGTCGATCCGGCGCCGGGGGACGCGCAGCGCTCTGTACTGGCAAAGATCGGCCCGGTATTCGTCGAATCCGGTGACGTCTCCAGCCAGGATCAGGTGGACGAAGCCCTCGCGACGCTCTTCGACGACTCCCTGGCCAAAAATGCCGACCCCGCGGCAATCAAGGCGTCCTCGTGACAAACGAACACCGGACCCCGGCCGCCGGGGAGCAATCCTCGGCGGCCGGGGGACCCGCGCCCTTGACCGGGGGACCCGCCGTCGTCAGTGTTCCGCTTCGGTCCAGCCGGACAGCAGACGGCGGGGTTGCAAACGGCGGCGCCGGCCGCCGCTGGAGCCGACTCCGCGCGGGCCTGCTCGGCGCACTGGTACCAGCAGCACTACTGCTCGCCTGGCACCTGAGCACCGAGAGCGGATTCTTCAG